>JALVJU010000284.1 GCA_027034005.1 Marinilabiliaceae bacterium | reverse complement strand
GTTCATTAATAATTAGGGTTTGTTTTATATGTTTAACAGAAGGTCCCGGCAGTTTTGTTGATTGCCGGGATCGTTTTATTTGGTTAGCAGTATCTCTGCTGTTTTAAGGTCAAAAGGTGTGGTGATTTTTATGTTCTCACGGTTCCCCGGTACCAGATTTATGCTGTACCCTGCGGCTTCGGCAACAGAAGCATCGTCGGTAAAGGTATCACGGTATGGCAGCTCATAGGCACGAAATATTTGTTTTGAGGTAAATACCTGCGGTGTATGTACAAGTTTGATAGATGACCGGTCAAGCGCTTTGTTTCCGGATTCTGTTACCTGCCTAACCGACTCAAAAGCATCTGTCACGGGAACGGCATTTCCAAGCTTTTCGGCAGTTTCATAAGTGTTCTTCAGGGTTGCGATAGAGACAAAAGGCCTCACCCCATCGTGTACTCCGATGATGCCCGGTTCCCGGATCAGTGACAATCCGTTTTTCACGCTGTAGTAGCGGGTTTCACCTCCTTTTGTTAATTTATGAGGGATATCGAATTTAAATAAATCGCACAGGTTGTTCCAGTAGTCTGTTTGTGATTCGGGCAAAACAAGAATGATCTGAATCTTTTCATCAAACTTTTTAAATGCTTCAAGGGTATGCATGAGAATGGGCTTTCCTCCAACCTCAATGAATTGTTTGGGTATCTCTGCTCCCATTCTTGTACCGCTTCCTCCGGCAACTATGACTGCATATCTATTCATCTTTTATATTTTAAAACCAAGATTAATATATCCTGGGAATGAATTTCTTTGTCTTGTTCGGATATGAGCTTTTTCACTCCGCCTATGAACAAATTTACATTTTATTCCTTGTATAGATAGCCATAAACAAACCTTTTTACATTTAATAAATGATTCCACCTGTAATTATATCTTTTCTGAAAGAACTAAATTTAAACAACAACCGTGAATGGTTTACTGACAACAAGCTGCGATACCTTGAGGCAAAGGAGGCATTTGAGGAGGTAACGGTGAATATGATTTCATACATATCGGAAATAGATAAGGATATTGCAGGGCTTACTCCTAAAGAGTGTGTTTTCAGGATTTATAGGGATATCCGGTTTTCGAAAGACAAAACACCGTACAAGACACATTTTGATGCTTTCATTGCCAAAAAGGGAGGACGTAAAAGTGCACATGCAGGATACTATATCCATATCATGCCGGGCAGATCACTGTTTGGCGGTGGTGTGTACGCTCCGATACCGGAGGTTCTTAAACATATCCGGCATGAGGTTTACAATTTTTCCGATGAGTTCAAGGCGATAATTAACAATCCTGAGTTTAAGATGCTTTACGGCTCTTTGTATGAAGATAAACTTAAAAATGTGCCCAAGGGATTTCCCAAAGATTTTAAAGATGCCGAACTGCTAAAATATAAATCATACATTGTTGCTCATAGGTTAACAGACAAAGAGCTTATGGCCCCTGCCATGAAAGAGAAGTTCAGGATTCAGACTGGGGCCCTTTACCCTTTCATATCTTTTTTGAACAGGGCAATTGATTTTAAAGAGGAGATAATCGATTTCTGAGAGGTTAGTTGTTCTTAAAGATCTGGGGTTCGATCCGGCTTTTTTCGGAAAGATATTTTTCATAATATCCTTTAAACC
Source organism: Marinilabiliaceae bacterium (assembly GCA_027034005.1). Classification (GTDB taxonomy): domain Bacteria; phylum Bacteroidota; class Bacteroidia; order Bacteroidales; family Marinilabiliaceae; genus JAADEM01. Next base: position 3,067 of record JALVJU010000284.1, on the reverse strand, counting down.
TGATACGTGTCTCGATAGTTTTTGACATATCGCCCGTCATCCCTATCAGAAGCTCGCACACTTCACGTACTGCTGCATCTCCTCCGCTGTTTCCCGTAACATAATCGCAGATGTTGTTTGAAACCACATAACCTTTTGTTAGGGGGCTGCTTTCCCGGTTTACAAGCACGGATAATCCTGTCTGCTTTGCCACTTCTATGTCAAGTATGTCATCGAACACAAAAACTATCTCATTTTTTCTCAACCCATATTGTTCGCAGATGATGTCGATAGCATCGGGCTTGTAAATGTAATTCAGGAAGACGGCATTCATGTTTTCCCGCCGGGCTAGTTTCAATGCGGTATGATTGCTCTCCCCGGTGATAATGAATGTAGGGAGTATCGTTCCGTGTTGTAGCCAAAAGTTCAGCTTCAGCATGTTAAGCCCCATTGTGTCCGGTTCCGAGAACGGACTGCCTTCACTGCCGCTTTTAATGCCGGTATTGAAAACCCCGTCCCAGTCGAAAACGGCAGCCCTGATACCGGCTGCCTTCCCTTTCATCTCATTGAAAGGCGTGATGAAACGCCCTCCAAGGCCTGAAAAGATCTTTTCAAAATCATCCATTGGTCATCTGTTTGTATATCTCATTTGCCTTCTCCAGGTCTTTCGGAGTATCGACAGATACCGATTCTACAGATTCTGTCACTTCGCACTTTATCTTGTAACCGTTCTCGAGCCACCTGAGCTGCTCAAGGGATTCTGCCTTTTCAAGCGGAGACGGCATCAGCTTAACGAGCTCAAGCAGTATGCCCGGGCGGAAGCCGTAAATGCCAATATGCTTGTAGTACGGGTGTTTTTCAAGCCATTTTTCTTTGTCAACATTCCTTAAAAACGGTATCGGATGGCGGCTGAAGTAGATAGCTTCAAAGTTAGGACTGACCGCAACTTTCACATTCATGACATCAATAAGCACTTCAGGATCGTTTATCTTCTGAACAAGGGTTGCTATCTGAGTGTCTCTTGACTCGAAGGCCTTGAGAAGGTCCTGTATCTGGTTGACATCAAGGAACGGTTCATCACCCTGGATGTTGATTATCACATCAAAGTTAACGTTCTCTTCCGCACTTACCAGCATGGCTGCCTCGGCGCTTCTTTCTGTCCCGTTAGCATGATTCTTTGATGTCATTACGACCTTTCCGCCAAATGCCTTAACGGTGTCGAAGATACGCTGGTCATCTGTGGCTACGTAGAGATAATTCAGCGCTTTGCTACAGTTCTCGTACACATGCTGTATCATGGGCTTGTCACCGATCATGGCAAGCGGTTTGCCCGGAAATCTCGAAGATTCGTAGCGTGCAGGAATAATTCCCAAAACTTTCGCGTTCATGTCTTTATTTTTTAGATAGCTGGGGAGTGACTCGCAGTCGCGCCTACGCTATTTAATTTTTATTCCAGTACTTCAAGCTTCATCAAGTCCTGAATGTCCAGGATGCCGACTGGCTTCCTGTTTTCAGAAACGATGATATTGTCTATCTCCTTCTCCTTTATCAGAGTTGTGGCTTTTTTGAGCAATTCATCGGCATCAACGGTAACCGGCTCATAAAGTTTGAATTCATTCAGTTTTTTGTTCAGGATGTCACCGTCTTCCTTGAGGTGCCGGCGCAAGTCTCCGTCGGTAAAAACTCCTGCAATATTACCAATATTATCGACAATTGAAACAACACCAAGCCCTGATTTTGTCATTTCAATGATCGCCTCGTTTACTGTGGCATCTGTTTTCACTACAGGATTTATCTCCGGACGCATCACATCCTTAACCTTCATTGTCATCTGACGGGTATGCGCTACAAATTGCTGTGTACCTATCTCTGTGAAATTATTGGTGTTCATCTGTTTCATCACCCGCCATGGGATGGTGCAGCAATGTGCACCCAGTTCGAGGGCATTCTTCACATGCTCGGGATGGCGGACAGATGAGAACATGACCTTGCTGTCGTACCCGTAGTGATCTACTACGTTAACACAATCTTCAATGAGTTTTAATGCATCGTATCCCTGATCCTGCATCCTGCCCACAAGTACGCAAACATAAGTTGCACCTGCCGCCATGGCCATGTATGCCTGCTGCAGGTTGTACACAAGGTGGATGTTTACCATGATATCTTCATCGCGCAACATTTTACATGCCCGTGTGGCCTCAATGGATGCAGGGATCTTAAAGACTGTGCGTTTTTTGTCAAGTCCAAGATCGAGGAGGCGGTGTGCTTCTGCAACTATCTCCTCTGCAGTGCCACCGAGTGCTTCTATTTGCAAAACAGGCACTATTTTCGAAAGTTCAACGATCGTTCCGTCAATGTCGGTTATGCCGTGACGGTGCATAAAAGTCGGTGTTGTGGTCAGCCCGTCAAGGAATCCGAGTTTGAATACCTCTTTGATCTCAGAGATATCAGCTGAATCAAGATATAATTCCATCATAATGTAAACTTTATTTTCGGTATTTTTTTTCTGTGTAATGTATCTCGATAAGGGGTTTCAAAAATTCTTCCAGCTGGTCGATGTCGATCTGGCTGGCAGCATCACAAAGCGCATCACAGGCGCGTGGGTGGGCTTCGATGAAAATACCGTCGATACCGGCAGCCACACCTGCTCTTGCTATCGGGCCGAGATACTGGCGTGTGCCACCTGCGGGATCGGCGCTGGGGATACCATAACGGCGTATGCAATGGGTAATGTCAAATACCACCGGATACCCTATCCTGTTCAGCTCATAAAAACTTCTCGGGTCCACTATCAGGTCGTTGTACCCAAAAGTGTATCCCCGTTCGGTAAGCATGATGTTCTTGTTCCCGTAATATTCCGACTTTTGGGCCGGCTTGATCATGTTCTCCGGGGCTATGAACTGTCCGTGTTTGATGTTAATGGCCTTGCCGGTCTTTGCCGCTTCGGTGACCAGGGATGTCTGCATGCAGAGATAGGCCGGGATCTGTATCACATCAAGTACATCGGAAGCCGAACTAACCTGGCCGACATGGTGCACATCGGAGATTACTGGGACATCAAATGTCTCTTTTATCTTTTGCAGCATTT
>JALVJU010000283.1 GCA_027034005.1 Marinilabiliaceae bacterium | reverse complement strand
AAGTAGCTGTCGGCGATTCCGGGCAGAGTGTCAAGCAGCCATGTATAAAATGCAAGGCTGCTTCCGAACTTATTTAGGTTTTTAGAGGTGATACCTTCGCTGTTTATCACAAATTCGCCCAGTAAGGATGATTGCAGCCTTTTTCCGTTTATGGTTATATCCTCATTGAAATTATTGTTACGGTTGTACCCGAATGCAAAATGTGTGCTGATCACACCCTTATCATGGGCTTTAAGGTTCCTGTTTGTCCATACTGCCCCTGCTTCATCAAACGGCCAGCTTGTGTGTTTGTCTTCTGTGTTAATTCCTGTGTATGTGGAAGTAGATGTGTTGAAGTTCACAGAAGGAGAAAGAGATATCTCCGAACTTCTGTAAATAGCGATCCCCGCAGGATTTATCGATAATGACGAGAAGTCTCCGCCAAGGGATCCGAAAGCATTGCCCATAGCTGCCGATCGTGCTGTTCCTGTTATATTCTCATATGAAAAACGCAGAGCGTCGTCTAGTGTTTGTCCTGTTATCCATGTAGTAGTAAGAAATGACAGGATAAATATAGATATAAAGTTTTTCATGGTGTCATTGCTTTTTGTGTGTAAGATCATAATTTCATAAAAGGAATATCAAATATTGAATACCCTTTTAGTGAGCAAGTTGTCATTCATAGCAATAAAATATTATCTTCTGCCCCCCCTTGTTGTGCCCCCGGAGGACCTGAAACTGCCGCTACCTCTCGAGGAACCTGAAGAAGACGGAACGCTATAACTGCTGCCTGAACTCCTGGAGCTCCTTGACGGAGTAGAGAAACTGCTGCTCCTGCTTTTTGAACTTCCTGTTGAGTAGGAAGAAGGAGAATATGTTGAGGACCTTGATGATTTGGATGATCCTGTCCTGTATGTAGTTCTGCTTATTGTACTTTTGCCTGATGATGCCCTTCGAGGAGGCGAATAACTGCTGCTTCGCGGAGCAGAATAAACTTTTCCTGAAGAGGGCCTTGTATAGGTGCTTCTCTTACTGGTTTGTGTAGTTGTCGGTCTTGTGTAAGTTGACCTGTTAAAGGTAGACCTTTTGGCACTTCTTGATGTACTGTATGATGAGTAACTTCTTCTGGTCGTTCTTACATTACTGTTTGTTGTAGCCGGTCTGGACCTGGATGATGTGGATTTTTTTGTTACATCCGATTGATTTTGATTGCTTCTTGATACTCTTGTGTATGTTGTGTTGCCCTTTCTTATCTCCATATTATTATCAGGAGAAATATGCCTTGTGGTGGTAGCAGAAACTACATTGTTATGGTTTAAATTTGTGATTCCTGCTGAGCGTGGACCTGATACATTATAGTCTTGGTTTGTGGCAACACGTCCTGTTGCAGGCATTCCCTGTCTTGCCCCGTAGTAATAGTTGTCAGAATTATATCCGGGTCCGTAATATGGTGGGCAATATCCCCATCCAGGTCCGTAATAAGGCGGGTAGTATGGATAGTACGGGTAGGGAGGATAGTACCATGGATTATACCACGGACTGTAGTATGAGTATGGCATGCCCCAGCCGAATCCCATGTAGAAACCGGTATTCCAGTAGGCAGGATTTGTATAAGTTGGGAATGCATAAGCGTAGTTGTTGTCAACGTAGACGTTCCAGTCCCATGGATTTGCATAAACAACCTCTGTATACAAGGGAGACCAGTAAGGTATTCCTACGAACGGGCCATGGAACCTTATCAGCCTTGTGGCATAGTCAAGGTCCATTGGTGAACCGTCGAAACCGTCTACCCAATATCCTGTTTCATCGTTGTAATAAAGAACAGAATCCACATCGGAAATACTGTCATTGGTAAGCAGGTTTGAGTAAGATTGTTGAACATTGTTGAGGTCGGAAGTGACCTGTTCCATTGCATAGTTGGGATTTTGACTCAGATACTCACTTTGTCCGCTTCGTGTGTATTTGTTGTTTTCTTTCTTTAGCTTTTTGTCGGAGAACACCGGGATGAACTCATCAGAAACAGTGAGCGGTTTGTCGCTGGGATTGTAATACAGGTCGTCTGCGTATTTGTCCGCTGTTGCCCATTTGGTAGAGTTGCATGACGCTAACCCAAAGGCTAAAATTGCAAAATATATTAAATAAAGTCTCATGATAGATCCTCCGTTTCTTTATGTTTGTTTTCATGTAAATCCATGCAATAATGATACCAAATGTAAATATTTTACGTAAAAAACAAAATAAATGTTAATGAAATGTTTTTATAGTAGGAATGAAGGTTCAGATTGTTGAAAATAGAGTTCTTCTTAAATTTAAATCAGGGATAAAACATAAGCGGATTTTTTAAATTAAAACCCGCTTATGTTTTATGTTTTTTCAGATCGTAACATTAAAACCCTGAATATTACCAGATATATCGCCGGCAGGGTAAAAAGCTGTAAAAAGGCGATCTTTACAAAACCAATACCAAAAATGAAAAGTATTGAGATAATTATGAAAAAACTATTTGCCAGTACTGCATAAAAAATTGCTTTAACTCTTAAACCCATAACCTCAGGTGTCTCATTTCTGTTTTTCGAGAACATTACCAGTAGTAATCCGGTCAATGTAAATAACAGGGCAAAATCGTCCATTAAATTTGTCTGTGACATTCCCATCACGGTTTTCTTCACATACTGGGAATGTACAGCAAAAACCGGAACATCTAAAAAATCCGGCATGTAATGATGTTCAAGAACAAGATAACCGGAAATGATACCTGCTAAAAACAATCCGTAACCAATAAATTTAAAACGGTAAGGTAGAAATAGTTTTTCCACAAAATATAACGCTTAAATATTATTCATTTATGTTCTGACTGTATATGTATGTTTCATAAGTAGAACCGTCTTGAAGGTATGCTTTTGCATAGACAATGCCAAATTTATGATTTGCTTCATAAACGATCTTTTTTGCATATGGAAAATTACTTGCCGTTCCTTCCATGCTGACAGTCTTTATGTACATATAAGGCCCTCCTTTATATTCAAAGTCATCCTCTGTTGATACTTTTGTCACTACTGCATCTACTTTGCCGAAATTTGGTTCCTCGAAGCTGTATTTGTCACCAACTTTAGCATCGAACTTCACAAGTGTTCTTTGGTTTCCGTCAATGTCATACACGGCAATTCCTTCGTTAGTGAATTTAAGATCAACATTTGCGGTTGCCTGGCCGGTGGAAGGATTATAAGTTGCAATGTCACTGTAATAATCACCATACAGATCATTTAGTTCTTCAGCAATATCTTTAAGATCATCATCAATGATAGTTCCGGATGCCCGGACTTCAGAGATGCCTCCGTCTAATCCAATGACCTGTGCTGATGCACCTTGTACAACTCCGGGAGTTGTATATCCTATTGAAAATGTGTTTCCTATGTCTCCAAGGGAAGATTGTTCACCACCAACAGTGTCATCATCCTTGCAGCTTACAAAAGAAAAATTTAAAGCAATAGTCGCAATACCTAAAATAACAAGTGATTTCATTAGAGAATAATTTAGTTAATAATTAGAGAGAATATTAAAGATAATAAGGTTCAGTTTTTTAGTTTGTCTGGATTGTGCTCAACAATTTACGGAAAAAAAGATATAATTAAAAAATAAAAACAGTTTTTTTGCAAAAGATTAGATGAATGCTAATTTTGAGATGATTAAAAAATAGGGAATGGATACAATACAAACGGAAACAAAGAGCAAAAGGTTAATGTCGATCGATGCAGTCAGGGGGCTGGATATGTTGTTTATCTCCGGTGGCGGAGCATTTATTTCGAAATTGCACGGCGTGACAGGACATTGCTGGATCGATGCCCTTGCTGTTCAGATGGAGCATGCCGAGTGGAACGGTTTTACTTTCTTCGATTTTATTTTTCCTTTGTTTCTTTTTATATCAGGTGTCTCACTTACTTTTTCCCTTACCCGGAACCTTGAAAAGGGAGCGACAAAGAAATTTCTTTATGAAAAGGAGTTTAAACGAATGGTCATTCTTATCATTCTTGGACTGATCTATAAAAATACTCCGATACATATTTTTGAGCCGTCCACATTGAGGTACAGCAGTGTGCTTGGAAGGATAGGTATCGCAACGTTCGTTACTACTCTTTTGTTCCTTAATTTTAATTCACGGCAGCGCTTGATGTGGGCTTTCGGGATCTTGCTGGCTTACTATGCTGCTATGTTCCTTGTGCCTGTACCGGGATATGGTGCGGGTAATCTGACGCTGGAAGGTAACTTTGCCGGATGGATAGACAGAATGGTAGTCCCTGGAAGGTTGAAGCAGGGAGTGTTTGACGAGAATGGTTTTACAACTGATTTTCCGGCCCTTGTGATCACCATTTTCGGTGCATGGGCAGGTGAAATGCTCAGAAACAAGAATACTGATGACAGGCGTAAACTTCTTCATATGGCTACCGCTGGTATTGCCTTGATGGCGATAGGCCTGGTCTGGGGCCTGCATTTTCCCATAAACAAACATTTGTGGTCAAGTTCGTTCATCTCTCTTACAAGCGGAATGGCATTCCTGACAATGGCACTTTTTTACTGGCTGATAGAGGTCAGGAGTTATCGCAAGTGGGCATTTGCTTTTGTGGTGATAGGCATGAATTCGTTAGCCATGTACTACATAAATCATTTCGTGGATTTCCGACATACAGCCCACCGGTTGTTTGATGGAGTTCTGGTTATCGTCGATAAAAGCTATCATCCTTCTATCATTGCTTTTATTGCACTTATTTTGCTTTGGTTTGTTTTGTACTGTATGTACAGGAAGAAGATCTTCATAAAAGTGTAATTCATTACATGTAGATTCCTCTTGGTATGTATGTCCGTGTCCGGGTAAAAGTGAACTTCGTTATCAGGTTTAACTTACGGCAAATTTTATTACTTTTGTGCTCTTTAATTAAACAAGGATAAATAGTTTGATATAATGGCAAAAGTACTGACACCACGTAGCGAGAACTACTCACAATGGTATAACGACCTGGTTTTAAAGGCAGATCTGGCAGAAAACTCTGCAGTTAGGGGAAGTATGGTGATAAAGCCGTATGGCTATGCGATATGGGAAAAGATGCAAAGGGTCCTTGACAGGATGTTCAAGGATACCGGACATGAAAATGCATATTTTCCGTTGTTCATCCCAAAATCATTTTTCAGTAAGGAAGCAGCCCATGTTGATGGTTTTGCAAAGGAGTGTGCGGTAGTGACTCATTACCGGCTGAAGAACGATCCTGATGGGAAAGGTGTTGTGGTTGATCCGGATGCCAAGCTTGAAGAGGAATTGATCGTTCGTCCTACTTCGGAAACGATCATCTGGAGCACTTACAAAAACTGGATACAGTCATACCGTGATCTTCCCATAAAGATAAATCAGTGGGCGAATGTTGTTCGCTGGGAGATGCGTACCCGTCTGTTCCTTCGTACTGCCGAGTTTCTTTGGCAGGAGGGGCATACAGCTCATGAAACAAAACAGGAGGCTATCGATGAGACAGTGACAATGATCAATGTTTATTCCGAGTTTGCTGAAAAGTACATGGCTCTTCCCGTTCTTAAAGGGGTGAAGACCGAAAATGAGAGATTTGCAGGGGCTCTTGATACATATACCATCGAAGCGTTGATGCAGGACGGTAAGGCATTGCAGTCGGGGACATCTCATTTTCTGGGACAGAACTTTGCAAAGGCCTTTGATGTGAAATTTGCCAGCAAAGAGGGTAAGGAAGAGTATGTATGGGCAACATCATGGGGTGTTTCTACACGTTTGATGGGGGCGCTTATCATGGCTCATTCTGACGACAACGGCCTGGTGCTTCCACCAAAACTTGCTCCTATACAGGTTGTGATAGTTCCTATCTACCGTAAGGAAGATGAATTCAAACAGGTATCCGAAGTTGCAAAAGGCATTGTGTCAAAGCTTCGTGATATGAACATTGATGTTAAGTTTGACGATAATGATAAGAAGAAACCGGGCTGGAAGTTTGCCGAGTATGAGCTGAAAGGGGTTCCAGTGCGTCTTGCCATCGGGCCCAGAGATGTACGGAACGGCACTGTTGAGGTTGCCCGCCGTGATACCCTTGAAAAGAAAGTTGTTCCGATGGAAGGCGTTGAAAAATACATTCAGACACTTCTTGATGACATCCAGGAAAACATTTACAATAAAGCATTTGATTTCAGGAAAGAGAACACGACGAAGGTTGATAGTTACGACGAGTTCAAGAAAGTGCTGAAGGAAAAGGGCGGGTTCATACTTGCACACTGGGACGGCACTGCCGAAACTGAACAGAGGATCAAGGACGAGACAAAAGCAACTATCAGGTGCATTCCTCTGGACAGTGAACCGGAAGAAGGGAAATGCATGGTGACCGGTAAGCCTTCGAAACAGAGGGTTGTGTTTGCTTTGGCATATTAAATTGAAATATGTGAGGTATTTATCTCATCAAAATTTTAAATAAAGGCTTCCAGGGATGGAGGCCTTTTTTCGTAAATGGCATTTTTAGGAATCGATTCGATGAGATAAAAATAAATGAGCCTTACTGTTATTTTTAATCTCATATAATCTGTTTTATCAGTGATATCAGTGTCCTATTCCGCATGTTTTCTATTTCAGATGCTATCTTCAAGTGCCAATTTATGACAAAGTTCATTATGTAAAATTGTTCACCGTATTTATTAAAACACTATTTTTATCTTATCGTTAAACTGCCGAAGCGGTAAAAACATACACAATGGAAAAGAACAGCGTAAAAAAACAGATAACAGAATTGCTGAACACAAAGGCACCTGCCAAACTTGGGGTGTTTGATAAAACGAAGGAAGTGTTTACAGAGCTTAAAAGTATCCTGAAAGAGATAGAAAAGGAGTACAATGAAATTTTAACAACTGAAGATGAACGGGTGAGGTTCAAGTCTAAGGACAGGGGTGAATATGTCGCTCAGCTTAAAGTTGCCGGCGATGTGCTGATATTTAATATGCACACAAATACTTTTCAGTTCGACAGGGACCATGAGATATGGAAACACCCGTACAGCAAGGAGGATGTTACCAATACTTATTGTGGTGTTATCTATTTTTACAACTTTCTTTTCGATTCGTTTAAGTACAAAAGATACGATGACATAGGGTATCTTGTTGCCCGCTTGTTTGTGAACAAGGACGGTCATTTCTTCGTTGAAGGGAAACGCCAGAAGGGGATAGGAGTGAACAGCTTTGGCAAGAAAAAGCTTGACAGGCGGACCTTGAAAAAGATAATTGAGGTGGCTGTTTTCTACTCCCTGAGTTTCGACCTGTTGGTTCCGCCTTACGATGACATGATAATGATGACACTGATGCAGGTTGAGCAGGAGATATTGCAGTCGGGTATAAAAACCGGCAAGCGTCTCGGGTTTCAGTACAAGTCCGATGATGTGCAGGGATGAGAATGACATGCATTTAATTTGGGTTAAAATGAAATTTTAATAAAATAAAAAATGGAAAAGTTAGTTGACAGATTTTTCAGATACGTTAAAGAGAATACGCAGTCGGATCCGAACACAGGCCTGACACCTTCTACACTGGGGCAGTATGCTTTCTCGGAGAAACTTGCAGAAGAGCTGAAAAGGATAGGTTTCCGGGATGTTGAACTGGATGACAACGGTTATCTGATGGCAACAGTGCCTTCAAATATCGATAAAGATGTTCCTGTGGTTGGATTTATTGCCCATGTAGATACCAGCCCTGATTTCTCAGGAAAGCATGTAAATCCACGCATTGTGGAGAATTACGACGGCAGCGATATTGTTCTGAATGAAGAGGAGGGTGTTGTTCTGGGAATAAAAGAGTTTCCAGAGCTTCTGAAGTACAAGGGGCAGGACCTGATAGTTACCGACGGTAAAACGTTGCTTGGAGCCGATGACAAGGCAGGTGTGGCAGAGATAGTAACAGCTATGGAGACTCTGTTGAACGATCCTGGTATCAGGCATGGCAAAATCAGGGTCTGTTTTACTCCCGACGAGGAGATAGGCGAGGGTGCCGATAATTTTAATGTGGAAAGGTTTGGTGCAGATTTCGCTTACACCATTGACGGGGGCGAGATAGGAGAGTTGGAGTACGAGAACTTCAATGCAGCTGGGGCAAAGGTGACCTTTAAAGGACAGAATGTTCATCCCGGGTATGCAAAGCATAAAATGCGGAACTCTATACGAATAGCAAACCAGTTCATCACTATGCTGCCGCGTCACGAAACACCGGAACACACCGAGGGGTATGAGGGATTCTACCATCTGATGTCGATAAATGGTAATGTTGAGAAGACAGAGCTTCAGTACATCATTCGTGATTTTGACCGTGACAGGTTTGAAAGGCGAAAAAAAGAGATGGAGCACATTGTGCGTAAGATTAATAAAGAATTTGGAGAAGGGACAGCATCGGTAGAGCTCAAAGATCAGTACTACAACATGCGAGAAAAGATAGAGCCGGTGAAATACATCGTGGACATTGCCGAACAGGCAATGAAGGATGTTGGTGTTGAACCGATTATCCGTCCTATACGTGGTGGTACCGATGGTTCACGTCTCTCGTTCATGGGGCTGCCGACTCCTAATATTTTTGCGGGAGGGCATAACTTTCACGGACGTTTTGAGTTCGTGCCTGTTCAAAGCATGGAGAAAGCCGTAGAGGTTATATTGAAGATAACAGAGCTGGTAACCGAAAGGTAACCGAAAGCAAAGAGTTATGAAAAGCGGATGGCAGTTATGGCATTCGCTTTTTTGGTTAAAAAAAGTTAATTTAGAATTTTTCTAAACAACATTGAAGGTTGTTTGTTTATTTTTTACGGACGCGTGATGATACGTTGTCCGAATAAAATAAATATAAACTTAAAAAATAGATTATGTCAGTATTAGTTGGAAAAAAAGCTCCGTTGTTCATAGCAGAAGCTGTGGTAAACGGAGGAGAGATCGTGAATGAATTTTCATTGGGTGATTTTATTGGTAAGAAGCATATTGTGCTTTTCTTTTATCCCGCCGATTTTACTTTTGTATGTCCTACGGAGATCATAGCATTCCAGGAAAGGATAGCAGAGTTTGAGGAGCGTAATGTGGAGGTTATCGGAGTTTCTGTCGATTCTGCCTTCTCACACTGGAAATGGCTCCAGACAGATAAGAACGAAGGCGGGATCAAAGGTGTTAAGTATCCTTTGGTTGCCGACAACAGCATGACCATCTCGATGAACTACGATGTACTTGCTGGTGAGTTCGATTATGATGACGACGGGAATGAGATTTTTGTGGGAACGCCTATGGCATACAGAGGATTGTTCCTGATCGATAAGGAAGGTGTTGTCCGTCACCAGGTTGTGAATGACATGCCCCTTGGCCGTAGTATAGACGAGGCATTGCGTGTTATCGATGCGTTGCAGTTCTTTGAGGATAACGGTGAGGTTTGTCCTGCCGACTGGCACAAAGGTGATGAAGCACTTAAGCCAACTCAGGAAGGTGTTGCCGAGTATCTTGCAAAGCATTAAGAAAAATTATTTCTTAAAAAAAGGCACCCGTTTCCGGGTGTCTTTTTTTTGTTTAAATTTGTCGTATGCGACGATTTATTCAGATCAAGGTTGACGATGAGAACCAGTTCAGACAGCAACTGCTTTACTACCTTCAGAATGTAGGGGCAGGTGTGGTAATGGACGGTAACGATTACACAGGATCAAAGTTTCAGTCATCAACTGTGGAGTTTATTGCCGGTGTGGATAAGCTGGATGAGATAAACGAGGACTTCAACAGCATTGAAAAGTTCCATGACGGACACAAAGACTGGATGCTGGGTTTCCTGACCTATGACCTGAAAAATGAATTTGAAAAGCTTGAGTCGCATCATGCCGATGAGATAGGACTGCCTCTTTTTTACTTTTTCATCCCGCGTTTTCTTATTTTGAAAAAGGACGGAGTGTGGCAGGCCGGTTTTGACGATGACAGTGATTCTGAGAATGATGTGAGAACCTTCCTGAAGTTGGTGAGGATGGAGGATATGGAAGAGGAGGATATGCCGGAGGTTAAGCTCATCAGCCGTGTAACCCATGCCGAATATGTGGATGTGGTCAGGCAGATACAGCATCACATAAATGTGGGCGATGTTTACGAGATGAACTACTGCATTGAGTTTTATGCGCAAAAGCTCCAGGTTTCGCCCATACAGCTTTATGAAAAACTAAATGAAGTTTCGCCTGCTCCTTTTTCTGCCTTTTTGAAATATCATGACAAATCATTGATATGTGCTTCGCCTGAGCGATATCTGAAAAAAGAGGGAAGGCGCCTTATCAGCCAGCCGATAAAAGGCACCTCCCCCCGTGATCCGAATCCTTTTATCGATAAGGCGAACATAGAATATCTCAAAACATCGGAGAAGGAACGTTCGGAGAATGTTATGATAACCGATCTTGTGCGTAATGACCTGTCGAGGGTGGCGCATAAGGGCAAAGTTAAGGTGGAAGAGCTGTGTGGCATTTACTCTTTCCCTCAGGTCCATCAGATGATATCCACCATATCGGCCGAGATGGACGAAAAGTACAGCTGGGCAGATGCTATCAGGGCCACATTCCCGATGGGCTCCATGACCGGAGCGCCCAAGGTGAGTGCCATGAAACTGATAGAAAAGTATGAGGTTACACGGCGCGGACTTTACAGCGGGTCGGTAGGGTATGTAACACCAGAGGGCGATTTTGATTTTAATGTTGTGATACGCAGTATGCTGTACAATCAGAAAAAAGGTTACTTGTCGTTCATGGTGGGCAGCGCCATAACCGCCCTTGCCGAAGCTGAAAAAGAGTATGAAGAGTGTCTGCTCAAGGCCTCTGCTATCATGAAAGTGCTGAATGCCGGGGAGTGAAACTTTTCTTAAATGTGTTTTTCCCGGACAAGATCGCCGGTTCTTATCTCAATAAATTTTCACAAAACATAGTCCGTTAGCTGTTTGGGTTAAATTATAATTAATATCGGCTATAAAATTAGAATTGCTTGTTGATAATTAGGACTATTTTTATCCTATTAAAATTATAAACAGCATCTTAATGAAATATCTTAAGGTTTTCTCGATCTATTTCCTTGCGGCATTTTTTGCCGGATGTTCCGGTAATGCAGATAAAAACAGTAATGATCCTGTGGATAGACGGGCAAAATCACTGCTCGACCAGATGACGCTGGAGGAGAAGGTTTCGCTTCTTGGAGGATATGACGGCATGACATCAAACGGGATAGAGCGACTTGGCATTCCTCGGCTGAACATGGCGAACGGCCCTCATGGCGTTGGCGGTGTGGATGGAGCAACATTCTTTTCGTCAGGTGTGTCGATGGGGGCATCCTGGAACCCCAAACTTGTGGAGGAAATAGGGAAGGCAATTGGGTCGGAGGCAAGGGCTGCCGACAAAAACATCATGCTTGGCCCCTGTGTGAATATTCATCGTCTGCCGATAGGGGGGCGTAACTTTGAGAGTTACTCTGAGGATCCATATCTTGCTTCGCGAATTGGTGTAGCATGGATTAAGGGTGTTCAGAGTATGGATGTTGCGGCTTGTGTAAAGCACTATGCCGGCAACGAGCAGGAGTTTGAGCGCAACAGCGTGGATGTGGAGATGGACGAGCGTACTTTTCGTGAGATATATCTTCCTCCCTTCAGGGCTGCCATTGAGGAGGCCGGCAGTTACACCATCATGAGTGCCTACAACAAATTTCGCGGAGAGTTCTGTTCTCAAAACAGATACCTTCTTACCGATGTCCTTCGTAATGAGTTTGGCTTTAACGGTTTTGTCATATCCGACTGGGATGCCGTGCACAGTTGTGTTCCTTCGGCACAAGCAGGCCTTGACCTTGAGATGCCGGGGCCGCCGATCTATTTTGGCGATTCCCTGCTGATAGCTGTTAAAGAGGGTAAGATACCAGAAAGCCTTATCGATGAAAAGGTGATGAATATCCTGAGGGTGTCCATCAAACTTGGTCTGTTGGACGATCCGTCGAAAATGCCAAAAGGTGAACTGGGCACGGAAGCACACAAGATGTTGTCGAGAAAGATATCCGAACAGTCAATAGTTTTGCTCAAGAACAAAGATAAATTCCTGCCTTTGGATGAGAAAAAGATAAAGACCATTGCCGTTCTTGGTCCGAAAGCTGAGGAGGCAAGTGTCGGCGGGGGCGGTAGTTCCGAGGTTTTTGCAAATGACTCTGTCTCTCTGCTCGAGGGGTTGAGAAACCTGCTTGGCGATGATGTTAAGATAAAGTTCATGAACGGGATAAAGTTCGTAACGGAGTTTCCGGCCATTGAAGCTGAATACCTTTATCAGCCGGATGGCATAACCCACGGTCTCATTGGGGAATACTACAACAATGTGCATTTTGAGGGTAAGCCGGTACTGACAAGGGTTGACAAGGATGTGAACTTCGACTGGGGACAGGGCTCTCCTGATCCTAAGATACACAAGGATGGTTTCTCGGTTCGTTGGAAAGGTAAGCTGAAAGCCCCTGCAACAGGTATCTACAAGCTTGGCATCAACAGTAATGACGGCAGTAAGCTTTTTGTAAACGGCAAACTCTTTATCCACAACTGGGGCAATCACGGCGCGAAGATGCGCAATGCCCCTCTCTACATGAAAAAGGGCGAGATGTTTGATATTGTAATCGAATATTTTGAGACAGGTAACAGTGCCAGTATGAAGTTTGAATGGGAGAAAGAGAAAACCCCTGTTTTCGACAAGCGTGTGCTTGACGTGGCCAAAGGTGCCGATGTGGTACTGATAGCAGCAGGTGTTACCAAGATATTTGAGTGTGAAGGGTTCGACCGGGAGAGTATGCACCTGCCCGGAGCTCAGGACCAGATGATAAAGGCCGTTGCAAAGGTCAATCCCAATACAGTGGTTATCCTCACAAACGGGACACCTGTGGACATGAGGCCGTGGCTTGATGACGTTCCTGCCGTGATCGAGGCATTCTATCCCGGTCAGGAGGAGGGGAACGCTCTTGCTGAGATACTTTTTGGCAAGGTAAACCCGTCGGGAAAACTGCCTGTTACATTTCCTAAAAAATATGAGGATAACCCTGCTTACAAATTCTATCCCGGAAAGAACTCTGTTATCACTTACCGAGAGGGGATTTATGTGGGATACAGGTATTACGATACTAAGCATGTTGAACCGCAGTTCCCGTTCGGGTATGGTTTGTCATACACCACATTTAAGTATTCCGGTTTGAAACTTGACAAAAAGGAGATGGATAAGGACGGAACTATCAATGTTAGTTTCACGGTAACCAATACCGGAGGTATGGACGGTGATGAGGTGGCACAGCTTTACATCCATGATGTCAGGTCATCGGTTGACAGGCC
>JALVJU010000282.1 GCA_027034005.1 Marinilabiliaceae bacterium | reverse complement strand
ACTCAGTAACCATACCTTCCACCATCTTGTTGTAGTACTGTTGCCTGAGCTCCCTGAACCTGCCTTCTCCCTGCACCTTAAAGTCATGTACCCCAAAAAACGAGTTCCACCGGATACCAACATAAATACCCGGCTTGATGCCATACTTACGGCACGAATTAACGAACTCGCGCACAACATCGCCTCTCCCGTCTCGCCAGTTCAAAGCCCTCATGCTGTAAGGGTTCACTTCCGACTGATACTGGGCAAAACCTGTTTCGTGGGTCACGGTGAACAGGGCAAACTTAGCCCCTGCATCTTTGGCCGCCTTTATCCACTGGTCAGTGTTCAGACTATCCGGACTGTACATCTGATAATCGGGAAAGGGCGCTATGCGGTTGTCCCCCTGTTCATATCTTTTACCATCAAAAACATGAAGGTCGTAGGAAAACAACACACCAAACTCCGCATACTGCCATGCAAGCTGCTTTTTGTTGGGTATGGGAATTTTGTTCTTTTTTACCGGAATGAATATCGTATAGGAATCATCTCCTTTTTTTACCGCAAGAGACAAAACCTGCGGCTGCCCTTCTTCACCGGTAAAGATAAAAGGCCGCTCCAGCCGATCGGGCTTTAAAACCGAACCATCCGACATTGGTACAACTTTTTTCATCAACACATATTCGGCCGCTTTCTTCCAGTTGATGCCGTCAGCAGATGTTACCATGCCGATAAAGCCACCGGCCGTATTGGTATGGAACACTCCATAAAACCACTCTCTCACCTTGTCATACCAAATTGACATATCCTCGGTATCAACGTAATCTATCACCGGCTTTGGCTGCATCCTGAACGGTCCTGCAGGCGAATCCGACACCGCCACTGCCTGGTCACGGATGAACCGCTTCTCGTTCGGCTTATCGCCTTTCACTATCAGATAAAACTTTCCGTCTTTCCCTTCTGCTATCGCAGGATTCACCGTGAGGGTAGTTATCGGCCCGGTCGGTTCTATCAATGGCTTGTCAGGCCTTTCCCATGGCCCGTAAAGTGAATTTGACACAGCTACGAAGGTGCGTTGATTTTCCCTCAGCACCTTCCAGTTGGGATGACTGTATCCGGTCTTTGATGTTTCCAGCAAATCCTCTTTTGAGTAATCCTTATCCCCCATATTCGTGGAAATGTAGTACAGGTAGTACTTACCATTGAAATATTTTATTTTGGGATTGTGTGCAGTGATAGCATCGGAATGTCCTTTGCCCCTGCCCTGTAAAACCGTTTCCTTGTATTTCCACGGCCCGGCAGGCGAGTTTGATACAGCATGTGCCACCTCCGAAAAGAGCAACCAACCCGTAAAAGTGTACTCTCTCTTCCAGCGGGCGTAAAAAAGATGATACTTTCCCTTCGGCCCTTTGATGATGGATGCTCCCCAATTGTAGTAGCCATCAGTCCTGAAGATATTTTCTTTTGAAATGGGCTGAAGGCGGTCTTTGAAAAAAAGATCATCAGGATGTTCCTGGGCGAATAGTGTTACCCCAAGCATCAGCAAAGAGTAAAGGATAAAGTTTTTCATTGGTCAAAATGTAAATGTCAGCAATAGATGTAAAAAAATTAGTGTTATATCAGGCGTATTTTTAAATCCTCCCCTCACCCATAACTAGTGAAGGGGAATTCTTTCTCGCATAAGTTCCATTCCTGAAACTTAAGGGTGCAGAGTTAGTTAAGACTTGACATAACACTTAAAACAGCCGTCAAAGCCCGGTTCTAAACCAATTGTAAAGTATTAAATTGATCAGTCAATATCAAGGCCGAATTTCTTTTTCATATCGATCAGGGCAGGATTTTTCTCAGCCATCAGCTTGAACTTATCTGCAGCCGTGAAAACCTTGCGTTTTGTCTCCTCCTGTTTCTGAACAACAACATCAAGACGTATCTTGTCATTTTTTAATTCTTCCCGTAAAAAAACAACGAGCTGCCCTTTTCCGTCTTCAACCTCATTCTGCTGCGTTGGTAGTACTGCCAGTTCTATTCCATTATCGGCCTTCAGCTTAGGTGGGTGATTGTGCAGAATAGAATGAAGGCGTGCATTTGATCTTTCTATGGTGGAGAGGAATTTGTCCCATGCCTTTCCCAGCTCTTCCTGAGTGAAAGGATTGGCATTGCCGCTATTAGTGCCGGATGTCATTTCTACTTGCGGCTCTTCAACACTTCCGGATTGATCCTTTTCACCCGGTATCTTACCACCCGCCAACTCCTTTAATGAAGGGGTTCTTTTGGGCCTAACCTTCTTTACCGGCTGATCTGTATCTTTTGAGGTATATAATCTATCCCCTGCTGCTTTGTTCTTAGTGGTTCCTGTTGTTACTGAAGAGTCATTTCCTGTTCCGGTATTCGTGTCTTTTTCTCCCGAATCGCTTTCAGTCAGAGTTTTTTTTTTAGTTAAGATGCGTGACATCTTTATCAGTGCAAACTCTACATGGAGCCGTTTGTTCTTGGCTAGCCGGTACTGAAAATCACAGTCAGTGGCCGTATCCAGTGCATCGTAAAGAAAATCTAGAGTGCACTTGGAGGCCTGTTCTGCATATTTTTGTTTTACTGAAGCGCCCACTTCCATCAACTTGATGGTTGCCAGGTCCTGACATACAAGAAGGTCCCTGAAGTGGCCTGCAAGACCGGATATGAAATGCTGGGCATCGAACCCTTTTTTCAGTATCTCGTCAAAAAGCAGCAATGCCTGTTTATGGTCTTCGGCCAGCAAAGCATCTGTCATCTTAAAATAATAATCGTAATCGAGCACATTCAGGTTCTCGATAACCTGCTGATATGTGATATTCTTACCCGAAAAGGCAACCACCTGGTCGAAAATACTGAGGGCATCGCGCATGGCGCCGTCAGCTTTCTGGGCAATCACGTTCAGCGCTTCATCTTCAACGGTAACACCTTCGTTCTGTGCCACGTACTTCAGATGATTTACAGCATCGTCTATCGATATGCGGTTGAAATCAAATATCTGGCAACGTGATAGTATGGTAGGAAGTATCTTGTGCTTTTCTGTTGTAGCGAGGATGAAAATGGCATGTTTCGGCGGCTCTTCAAGCGTTTTCAGGAAAGCATTAAAAGCCGATGACGACAACATGTGAACCTCGTCGATGATGTAAACCGAATATTTTCCTACCTGAGGCGGAACACGCACCTTGTCGGTAAGTGTGCGGATATCATCCACCGAATTGTTGCTCGCCGCATCAAGCTCATGTATGTTGTACGACCTGTTCTCGTTAAATGCCTTGCACGACTCACACTCGTTACATGCATCATAATCGGCAGTTACGTTACTACAGTTTATGGTCTTGGCAAAGATACGTGCGCATGTTGTTTTACCCACTCCCCGCGGTCCGCAGAACAGATAGGCGTGTGCCAGCTGGTTGTTCTTAATGGCATTCTTCAGTGTGGTAGTTATACTCGACTGTCCTACAACAGACTGAAAGGTTGTGGGGCGATATTTCCGGGCCGATACGATGTATTCCATAATTCAAATTCTCAAGCTGAACAAAGATAATTAAATTGAAAAATGAAGTAAGAAAAACTTAGAAAATCT
This sequence comes from Marinilabiliaceae bacterium, assembly GCA_027034005.1. Lineage (GTDB taxonomy): Bacteria > Bacteroidota > Bacteroidia > Bacteroidales > Marinilabiliaceae > JAADEM01. The sequence continues at coordinate 1,158 of JALVJU010000282.1, read as the reverse complement.
TTTCAACAGTTTCAACAGATATTCGTTTTTTCAAACAACAACATAACGTTAAAAAAATTGGTTCTACTGAGTTTTCTGTGGGTTTTCAAACTTATGATATGATATTAAAAAAATCCACGAAATAAAAAATGGCTAAAACAGTTACAGATTTTTCTTCGCTAATAATCAGTCGCATATCCCCCAGTAGTTTGCAGCCCCAATAGGGCGAAACAACCATAACCCCGTCCTTTAGGGCGGGGATGGGAAGTAAGAAAAATTAACGTGGTTGGCGGGATTTTTGACGCAAAGCATTCAAAAATCGTGACAACCGCATCACGCGATCTTTGAAGGGACAGAAAACCCACAACAAATCTAGTAGAACCAAAAAATTATAAATTTACCGGCATCCATTGTCCTCCGTTGAATTCCATTTTGTGACCAATGCCGGCGTTCTTCAGCATCTCCTTTGTCTCTTTAAAACCATCAATCAGATATTCAGGCCTGTGGGAATCACTGTTCATCACTACGGGTATGTCAAGCTCTTTAAGCCACCTGAAATACTCCTTCCCGGGATACACCATACCGTTGCGCAAAACAGCTTTAGTGTTTATCTCAACAATAACATCCTTTTCTTTGATGACCTCCAGAGTATGTCTCAGTTCATCACGGTACCACTCCTCATTTTCATCAAAAACTGGCTCAATGCGGTTATGCATCTTGACCCGATCCATGTGCGCAAGGATATCGGGAGTTGAATGTATCACCATCTCCCTGGTTGTTTCAAAGTAAGTATGTACCAGCTCTTTTGCATCCCCGTGGTAAATCTCATCCAGCCCCTTTTTAAATTCAGGGAACGGACAATCAATGGTCCACGGGCTGCCGTCAGGAAATTCACCGAGAAAATGGATGGACCCGAGGATGTAATCGAGCCCCAGCTCTTTGTACTTCTTATCCCCGGGCCCTTGCACACCTTTAATGTAATCCACCTCAAGGGATGCAAGAACAGTTATGGCACCCCGGTATTTTTGCTTCAGTCTTTTTATCTCTGCGATATAATCGTTCAGTCTGTCAGCCGGCAGGTTCCAGTTGGTCCGGTATGGCACGGGAGAGTGTGACGAGAATCCCACGGCTGACATCCCCAACTCCAGCGCCTTCTCAATAAAATCCTCCATGGAGGCA
>JALVJU010000281.1 GCA_027034005.1 Marinilabiliaceae bacterium | reverse complement strand
GATTACAGGTTTCATGTTCCGGGTTACTTATTGCGGGGTTTGGGCTTAGGGTTCCATATAGTACGAATCTAACTTGTAACATGGAACCTGAAACGACAAAACGAAGAACAGTCAAACAGTCGGCAGTCTTCAGTCAGCAGTAAATAGTCTTTCATAGCAGGAAGTATATCACTCAAATAACTATTTACATTAACTGTTGTCACATTACGTTTAAACTTTTGCCCAACTTTTTCAGGATTCATAATGGCTCTTTCGATATCCTCTATATTCCTTACTGTTTCATCAATGGGAATAGCAATAACTTTATCACGATTATAAGAATGAACTATTGCATTTCTTAAATCCCCGAAATCTTTTAAGTCTTTCTCAAATCTTCTTATAACAGAATATCTTTCTGCTGCTTTATTAACCAAAGTATAAAAACTTGTGTTATTATCTTCTTTAAGTTTGGTCCTTAAATATTTATCAATGTCATTAAATGCTGTAATAAACCTATCAGCGTTCTTCTCCATTGTTTATTCTTGTTTTAAATTAATGTATATTCATTGTTAAAATAATTTGAAAATTTTAATCAATAAATATATCATTTTTTTCAAATTCAACTATAAGATTTATCTGTATATCACAGGATCAACACAATTAAATATTTATCAAATTAATCGAAAATTAATTATCCCAAGCTGCCCTGAGCAGTTTTGTCTTCAAGCTTCCTTTTGAATTGACCTTTTTTAGAATATTTAGGGCAATCTTGTTTACGAGTGAATAATTCTAAAAAAAATGCAGGACCAACGGCCCTGCATTTTTTGTTCCTGTTCAACTATCTTCTATTTCTTCTCCTTTATCGCTTCCATAATCTTTTGTTCCAGTTCCTCTGCAAGTTCGGGATTATCTCTCAACACGCCTTTCACTGCCTCACGTCCCTGGCCAAGCTTTGTATCACCGTAACTGAACCATGAACCGCTCTTCTTGATTATGTTATGATCAACACCGAGGTCTATTATCTCGCCGATCTTTGATATTCCTTCACCATAGCGGATCTCAAACTCAGCTTTGCGGAACGGTGGTGCAACTTTGTTTTTCACGACCTTCACCCGGGTCTGGTTTCCAACGGCATGTTCCCCGTCCTTTATCTGGGTCACACGGCGGATATCCAAACGTACGGATGCGTAAAACTTAAGTGCGTTACCTCCTGTTGTCGTTTCTGGATTACCGAACATCACGCCTATCTTCTCCCTAAGCTGGTTTATGAAAACACATGTTGTGTTTGTCTTACTGATACTTCCTGTAAGTTTACGAAGCGCCTGTGACATCAAACGTGCCTGCAGTCCCATTTTTGAATCACCCATCTCGCCTTCTATCTCTGCTTTAGGTGTCAGTGCCGCCACTGAATCGATGACAATGATATCAATGGCTGAAGAACGGATAAGCTGGTCTGCGATCTCAAGCGCCTGTTCCCCATTATCGGGCTGCGATATCAAAAGGTTCTCCACATCTACGCCAAGCTTCTCGGCATAAAAACGGTCGAAAGCATGCTCTGCATCAATGAATGCAGCAATACCCCCTTCTTTTTGCGCCTCGGCAATTGCATGAATGGCCAGTGTTGTCTTGCCTGATGATTCGGGCCCGTAGATCTCGATGATACGTCCCCGTGGATAACCGCCAACGCCAAGGGCAAGATCAAGGCCTATGGATCCGGTATGGATCACCGGAACATCCACGATAGCGCTCTCCCCCATCTTCATTATCGTACCTTTACCATACGATTTATCTATTTTATCCATAGTAAGCTGAAGGGCTTTCAGCTTTTCTTTATTTACATTTGATTCCTGTTTGTCTGCCATTTTTTTCGTCTTAAATATTTAACTCTTTATAGATCTGGTTCGTATGATCTTTTGTTTTAACTTTTTCAATGATCTTCTCAATTTTACCCTCTTCATCAATGACAAATGTCTTACGTAGAACACCCATATACTCCCTGCCGTAAAGTTTTTTCAAACCCCAGGCATCATACATCTCCAGTATCTTCTTATCGGGATCAGAGATCAGATTGAACTTCAGGCCATGTTTTTCAATAAACCTCTGATGCGAAGCTTCACTGTCAGGACTGACACCGATAACTACAAAACCTTTTGCAACGAGATCATCGAGATTCTCGTTCAGGTTCTTTGCTTCAGCCGTACACCCGGGTGTGTTATCTTTTGGATAGAAATACAAAATAACTTTTTTACCTCTGAAATCCGACAGTTTAATAGTGTCTCCATTTTGGATAACCCCTGAAAAATCAGGAGCCATTTCACCTTCTTTTAATTTTGCCATGATGCTTAAAATTTCTAATACAAATATATTGTTTTAAGAACACTTTAACATCAGCCTTGTTTAAAAGTTTTTAACAAAAATCAAACGCTTAGATTACAAAAAAGCTAACCCCCGACATCAAAGGATAGCTTTTAATTATTTCTTACAGGTTCTGTTTATTTTTTAATTGGGGGAACAGGGTATTTGCTCATTATCTTTTCTACTGCTTTTGCAATTCTTTGCTCCCGGTTGTTAGAATTTTCAGAAACGGTTTTTGTGCCAACACTTTGCCAGATAAGCTTTTTAGCTTTAGCATCATAAACAGCTACCACAAGAGTCCCCTCAGTGTAATCATCTTCATTTATTGTTGTGTATGAGGTTCCTCCTCCCCATCCCCAACCGGGACCGTAACCGTATCGGCTATAACCCCATCCATAGCCACCGCCCATGTGGGTTGTTGTAGCTGTTTTTTCAGTTTTTTGTTTTGTAACCACATAAAGGGCAACTACCATATCTCCATTCTCTTTCACTATCTCCATTCCTCTTTTTCTGAACTCATTTGCAAATGATTGTTCAATCCTCTCTTTATCAAACCTGGTCAATAACTGGTCACTATTTTTTGCCCAGCCATAATATTGTACGGTTCTATACTTTGTAAAATCTACAGAGTGATCATAATCGCTTACTACATGAATTGTACTACATGATGATAATATAAATACCAATACAACTAAAAGCAAACCTGTTTTTTTCATTTTTCATAATTATAAGTTTATACTATAATTTAGTAACAAATATATGTTAATAAAGTTCTTTTTAAAACATTTTAACTCAATCTAAAGCAAAAAAGGTGCCACGTTTCAGAAAAACACGACACCTTTCCGTTAAGATTCAATATCTTTTTCTATGCGGTTCTCAGCTCATATTTATGTGCCCGGTATGCAAATATTGCAATGGCAATAAAACTAATGAATGGCAAGATAAATGAAGCATTAACCGCAGGAAGCCATGCTACTCTCCCCAGGTCAATAATTGCACCCTGAATTGGTGGCATCAAAGCGCCACCTACGATAGCCATAACCAAAAGGGCAGCTCCAAGAGTGGCATCTTGCCCCACATCACGCAATGAAATACCGTAGATGGTTGGGAACATAAGGGACATAAAAGCAGATGTGGCAATGAGGCTGTACAGTCCGAACATCCCGTTGACCAATATAGTCAGCGATGTAGTAACCATGCCACCGATTGCAAAAACCAGCAACAATATCCTCGGGTTAAAATATTTCATCAAAGCAGTACTGATAAACCTGCTGCTTATAAATAATGCCATTGCTACTATGTTGTACCTCTGTGCTGTTGCCTTATCGATCCCAAGGTTATCAGCATACTGGATGATGAATGTCCAGCACATTATCTGTGCAGCAACATAGAATACCTGGGCGAGCACTCCTTCACGAAATATCTTATTGTCCATTAATCTTTTAAACGATTGCCATGGATGGATGCTGTTTGCATGCCCCGTTTGCGGCATTTTTGTAAACAGTATCAAAAAGAACATAAACATAACAACAATTCCCAGGGCAACATATGGGTCACGGATAACCATCAGGTCATGTGCCCTTATAGCTGCCTTCTCTCCGGCATCAAGAGTAGGGAAGATAAGATTACCTGCCGCATCCCGTTCGTCGGAAAGCAAATTTGGCAATACAATCTGCGATGCAACCAGCATTCCCATTAAAGAACCTACGGGGTTGAACGATTGTGCAAAGTTAAGACGGCGTGTGGCAGTTCGCGGGTCACCCAGAGACAGGATGAAAGGATTTGCCGTTGTTTCAAGAAAAGCCAGTCCAAAAGTCAGGATATAAAGTGATAAAAGGAAATATCCGAACACCTCATATTTGGCAGCAGGGATAAACAGGAATGCCCCTATGGCATAAAGCAGCAACCCTAGCAGTATTCCTTTTTTATAGCTGTATCTCTGAACGAACAAAGCAGCCGGAATGGCCATGGTACCATAACCACCGTAAAATGCAAACTGCACGAGCGCTGCTTCCCGATTGGGTATCTCCATTACTGTTTTAAAAGCGGCTACCATGGGATTGGTTATATCGTTGGCAAATCCCCAAAGTGCAAATAAACTTGTGATAACTATGAAAGGAAACAAATACTTCTTCTCTACAACAGGAACCTTGATCTTTTCCATCTAATTGAAATTATTTATGTTAATAGATTTATATATTTTCTTACTTCAACCTTTATTTAACCGGCGTTACTCCTTTCTTAAGGATTATATTTCCGTATTTTGCAGTCTCTCCCGTCATCACCACTGCAAAGGCGTCTTTAGCCCTTTCATAAAAGTCAAAACGGTCAATTCGCTCAATAGCCGGTATTTCCGGATTGGTTATCAGAATACTCTCCATGTACGATTCTTCAA
>JALVJU010000280.1 GCA_027034005.1 Marinilabiliaceae bacterium | reverse complement strand
TGATTATATATTTGTGTTACCGCCAATTAGATGAAATCTCAAATTATGATACAAACTCACTAAAGAATGATATTTTTGTAAAAATGTGAGACACTGTCTCACAAATTGAGAAATATGAATGAATTGATAGAAAATAAGAAATATAAAGAACTAATTGAAAATATTGGTTCTGTTTTTAACAAAGCGAAAAACAAAATCATTTCAGCTATTAATGTAGAAATGCTTGATGCTTATTGGAAAATCGGCAAAAATATAGTTGAATTTGAGCAAAAAGGACAATTAAAAGCAGAATATGGAAGTAAATTACTTTTAAGAATTTCAAAAGATTTAAAATTAAGATACGGAAAAGGTTTCAGTAGAAGTAATTTATCGTATATGCGACAATTTTATATCAAATATCCAAATCGTGAGACAGTGTCTCACAAATTGAGTTGGTCTCATTATTTTGAATTGTTGAAAATTGATGATGATTTAGCAAGAGAATTTTATCAAAATCAGACAATAAAAGAAAATTGGACAGTTAGAGAACTAAAAAGGCAAAAGAATACAGGTCTTTTTCACAGAATAGCTTTAAGCAAAAACAAAGACAAGATTTTAGAATTATCAAAAAAAGGACAGACAATAAACTCAGAAAATGATTTGACAAAAGACCCTTATGTTTTTGAATTTTTAGGGATACCTGAAAATTATGAATATACCGAAAGTGATATTGAAAAAGCAATCATAAATAACCTGCAAAGATTCTTGCTTGAATTAGGAAAAGGATTTGCTTTTGTTGGTAGACAACAAAGAATTACGCTGAATAACAGACACTATAAAGTGGATTTGGTATTTTATCATACAAAACTAAAATGTTATGTTCTGATTGATCTAAAAATAGGAGAAGTTGATTATGAACATATCGGACAAATGAAGTTATATCTCGGATATTATGAAAAAGAAGTTAATGATGAAAATGATAATCAACCGATAGGAATAATTCTTACGGAAGAAAAAGATGAAATAATGGTTGAGTATGCAATGCTTAACGATACATCGAAATTACTTGTTTCAAAATATCAACTTTATTTACCGGACAAAGAAGAACTAAAAAGAAAAGTACAAGAAATAATTGATGAATAAAAGGCGGTAACAATGTATATGAGGTATGCCGCAAGTGATTGTTACACTGGGAGCTTTTATTTATAATGAAATTATGTTGTAAAATAAAAATAACGCCACATAAACTCAAGGTTATATGATTTTCAGTGCCGCTCAAAGCGAGGTCGGCAATAACCCTTATATAATGAAAAAAGCCGATAACCATTTCTGATCACCGGCTTGTTGAAAATATCTTAATTTCACCTGAAGTTATCATTCTCATACAATGCAAGCTTGTTTTTTAAATAATTAACCTCCCGCTCGAGTTCTTCGATCCTTTCAAGCAGATGCTCTATCACATCAAGGCCTTCAAAGTTTATTTCAAGATCGAAGTGAAGGCGCATCATCTTTTCTATATCTTTTATGTGGTCCTGCGGAATGTATCTTTCATCATTCATATCAATGACCTCCACAAGCTCGTAGCTGCACAGGGAGTCGATAAATGATCTGGGTATCTCGTACACTCCGCAAAGTTTATCTATTGGTATCAAATTCTTGTTATCCATCTTATCTCAGTTTTGCAAGTTCTTTAAACAATTCTTTCTCTTTGGGTGTCAGGTTTGTCGGTATCTTGATGTTGTAAGTTATTATCAGGTCACCGTGAACACCCTCTTTTTTGTAAACCGGGAAACCTTTACCTTTCAGTTTAACCTTTGTACCGTTCTGTGTTTCCGGTTTTACCTTAAGTTTAACTTTGCCGTCGAGTGTGTCGATCATTATGTCACCGCCAAGTACAGCTGTGTAAAGGTCAAGATCAACAGTCCTGTAAAGGTTGTTGCCATCGCGTTTGAACGGAGTGTCGTTCACAATGATGAACTTGATGTACAGGTCACCGTTAGGGCCGCCGTTGATGCCTTTACCGCCGTGTCCTTTAATCTTGATAACCTGTCCGTTTTCCACGCCTGCAGGAATGGTTATCCTGATATTTTTGCCGTTGACGGTCAGTACACGTTTATGTGTTTTGTAAACATCTCTGAGCGATAACTGAAGTTCGGCAGTGAAATCCTGTCCCCTGAATTTGGCCGAACTGTAACTGCGGTGCGACCGTCCGCTGCCTCCTCCGCCGAACAGGTTCTCAAAGAACTCAGAGAAACCGCTTTCTGTGAAGCCGCCTCCTCCACCGAAGGCATCTTCAAAACCGCCCATACCGCCACCGGCATGCTGATATGAGTATTGCTGTTGCTGTTTGGCTTTCTCGAACTCATCAGCATGCTTCCAGTGCTCTCCGTACTGGTCGTATTTCTTCCTGTTTTCAGGGTTGCCAAGCACTTCGTATGCCTCACTGAGCTCCTTGAACTTTTGTTCCGCATTTTTATCGCCCGGGTTCACATCAGGGTGATATTTGCGGGCAAGTTTTCTGTAGGCTTTCTTGATCTCGGCCTCAGTGGCATTCTTGCTAACCCCCAGTATCTTGTAATAGTCAATATATTTCATATTTCTCCTTTCCTTTCGTTTAAGTTTAATGAGGATAAAATTCTTTATCGTCGCCTTATTTTAATCAAAAACTGTTCCAATACAACAATGCCTGATACTTCTGCCCAATGGTCAGTTAAACCTGTCATAACTTCAGTGAAGTTAGTGAATCTTCTGCAAAGAATTCAGTTTAGAATGTAGTTTGTAACTTACCAGAAAAACGCATATAGAGCCACACATATCAGTATTATGGCAAAAGCAGCGATGTTGAATACTGGATCGGTGTGAAATGTTTTGCGGGATATTTCAATGCCTTTTTTGTCATCATTCCCTTTGCCTGTTATCAGGCTGATCACGATGATGATCGCAGCAGTTACAAGAAATGTTATTCCCATTTGATGCATCCAGGGGATGTCCACGAAAAGATTACCTAATGGATTGTCCTGTGGAATCCATCCTTTGGGGGCAACTTTAAAATACATGGCAACAGGGATGGATAGGAATGCTCCCCACAAAGCTCCTTTGTTGTTCGCTTTCTTCCAGAAAAGTCCGAGAAGGAATATTGCCAGTATTCCCGGGCTCACAATGCCTGTGTATTCCTGAATGAACTGAAATGCCTGAGGTATGGAGCCGAGAAGGGGAGCAATGCCCCCTGCTATGAGCAGTGCTGCGGCAGCAGTGAGACGACCGGTCTTCACCTTTTGTCTCTCTGTTGCTTTTTTGTTGATGTATGGAACGTAAATGTCCATAGTGAAAATTGTTGCCGTTGAGTTCAGCATGGAAGCGAGGGACGAAACAATAGCAGCGGCAAGGGCTGCCAGAACGAGGCCTTTCAGCCCTGTAGGAATGAATTTGCTGATCAGCCACGGATAGGCATTGTCGTTCTGTACAATGCCGTTGACTTCAAAAGCTGTCTTTGCATCACTAAAGATGGTCGTGCCTTCGGGCTGCAGATAGAGTACATAGGCGATTATGCCCGGTATCACAACTATCAAAGGTGTGATGAGCTTAAGAAATCCTGCGAACACAACACCATGCTGAGCCTCTTTCAGTGATTTTGCTGCAAAAGTGCGTTGGATGATGTACTGATTGAAACCCCAGTAGTAAAGGGCTGCCACCCATAGTCCTCCGGTCAGAACAGCCAGCCCGGGCAAGTCCTGCCATGCATCTTTGCCGTTCGGAGTGATTATCTCTCCTTTGTCGATTATCATCGATAGCTTACCCGGAACAGTATGGTAAATGTGTTTTATCCCGTCGATAACTCCACCGTCAGGTGTCAGGTGGTCCAAGGCGATGAAAGTCGTGATAAAGCCGCCGATGATAAGAAGGACGACCTGGATAACATCTGTCCATGCCACAGCCGACAAGCCGCCCCAGAGGGAATATGAGGCTGCAAACAGTGCAAGTCCGACGATGGATGCTATCATCAGCGAACTGTCGCCCGTGCCAATGATAGTGTCAAGGGCTTTTGCACCAAGATAAAGCACGGAGGTCAGGTTGACGAAAACAAAAAGTGCGATCCAGAAAACGGCAAGGATAGATTTCAGAGTTGTACTGTACCTTTTTTCTACAAACTCAGGTATGGTGAATATTTTTTGTTTGATGAAGATCGGCAAAAAGAATTTTCCTACAATGATTATGGACAGGGCCGATATCCATTCGTAAGACGCAATGGCAAGCCCGATGGCAAATCCGGATCCGGACATGCCGATGAATTGCTCTGCGGATATGTTGGCTGCGATAAGTGATGCGCCGATAGCCCACCAGGGCAGTGATTTGCCTGCAAGAAAGTAATCTTCCGAGTTCTTTTTATGTCCTTTTTTATCGCGGGAAACCCATAAGCCCACACCAAGGATAACAATGGCATATGCAATGAATACAAGATAGTCGGGGAGGAGGAAGTGGTTGCTCATAAATGATCTTATTAAGACTGGTTTTTAAAAGAGTTTGCCCAGACACCTTTTACGTCAAGCCTGATTTTAAACAGCGATCCGGACAACGGGTATTGTTCCACTTGTTCTTTTGTCAGTCCTTGCCCGGCAGTGGTGATGAAGAGTGTTTTCAGGTCATCACCGCCAAAAGCACATGAGGTAACATTTGGAGCAGGCACCTCTATTTTTTCAATGGCTTTTCCTGTCACAGGATCCCAGCGAATAACTGCTTTGCCTCCCCAGTGGGCTATCCACAACATACCCTCCTCATC
>JALVJU010000279.1 GCA_027034005.1 Marinilabiliaceae bacterium | reverse complement strand
CTTGCCCAGGGGCTTGATGAAGGTACAGAGTTCAACTACCTTGAAACCCGCATTAAACAGACCGAATATCTAGGCAACAAGCTGATAGAGTTTGGCATCCCCATTCAGCAACCCATTGGCGGCCATGCCATTTTTATCGATGCAAAGAAATTCCTCCCCCATATCCCGAAAGAGGAGTACATTGCCCAGACACTGGCGATAGAACTTTACAAGGAAGCAGGAGTGCGGGGAGTTGAAATAGGCACCCTCCTCGCCGACCGCGACCCGGTGACAAGGAAAAACAGATATCCTGCCCTTGAACTGCTCAGACTTGCCATACCGCGCCGAACCTACACCAACAACCACATGGACGTGGTGGCAGTAGCAGTGAAAAATGTTTTCGACCGCAGGAATGAGATAAAGAACGGCTACCGCATAGTTTCCGAAGCACCCATTATGAGGCATTTTACGGTTGAGCTGGCGCCAAGCCCCTCCCCAACCCTCCCCTAAAGGGAGGGAGAAGTTTAGAGGGTGAGGACAAAAATGGTGTTTAATAATCTCTAACGCTCGAAAATTCTACGAATCATCGAGGTTTTTGGCTTTGTAGAACTTTCGTTCGTACGTGAAAGCGGACAACGAAGCGTTTGGGGCAATAAAAAAAACGTCCAAATGACCCCAATACCTCACCAACGGTAAAAAAAAGAAAAACACTTTCCTATCTCATTAAAAAACATTAACTTATCATGTTTTAAAAGTTAATGCCATGAATTCAGATGTTCACCAGTTGGATCATATCGCTATCAGCGTCAAGTCACATGTTTTACTAAAGAAACTCCTGAAAGAAAACCCTGTTTTGGAAGATATCATGGTCAACGCCAAAAATGCCACCGAAGCACTAGTGGGTGTCAGGAACTGGGTCCTTGCCGAGATTGAAAAGAATCAGGATGCAACCAAATTCTACAAAAGGGAAGTCAGTGGACGCGAAGCATTCGAGAAGCTCTCGTGGCAAGACCTTGCCGCCATCAGGATACTTGATTACATCGACAATGCAGGCCGTGAGTTCAAAGACCTCAACCTGCACGGAGAACTGGCAGTAAGTAATCCCATAAAACTGATATGGCTGGGAGTGACCAAAGGTACAGGAGGTGCCAAGCCATACTTCTTTCAGGATATGCTTTATCTTTTCCGTCAGTTCAGCGGAGCATACAAACGTGAAGTGCCATCGAAAGAGAAAGTCATGGAATGGATGGACCGCTGGCCTACAGGACTGGATCCGCGAATAGTTGCGCTCAGGGATGAAAACCGTGACCGGATAATCAGGATACTGATCGAAAAACTAGATGCAGGAGAGATAAAAAGTAAGCGATACTCGTTCTCTCCGGACATGAGCCATGAACAGAAATACCTGCAAATGCTTGAATGGTGGGATGATTATGTGTTCCATCTCTCTTTCGCCGTACGATCACCAGACCTGTTGAACGAACTTCTTGGCAATTCACTTGATCCCGATACCATGAAACTGCTCTACAAGGCAGAAGAAAAGGGTATCCCGTTTTTTGTCAACCCTTACTACCTGTCCCTCTTGCACGTCAGGGTACCCTACTTTGCCATCGGGGCCGACCTGGCCATCAGATACTACGTACTGTACAGTGAGCAGTTGATAGAGGAATTCGGGCAGATAGTGGCATGGGAAAAAGAAGACATCGTTGAACCGGGCAAACCAAATGCTGCAGGATGGATACTGCCATCACGCTACAACATCCACAGACGCTATCCGGAGGTGGCCATACTTATTCCCGATACTATGGGACGTGCCTGCGGAGGACTGTGTGCATCATGCCAACGGATGTACGAGTTTCAGCGCGGCAACCTGAATTTCAATCTCGACAAGCTCAAGCCTAAAGAGACGTGGGAAGAGAAACTGAGGCGTTTGATGGATTATTTCGAGACCGATTCTCAACTACGCGACATCCTGATAACAGGTGGAGACGCATTCATGAGCTCTGAAAAGTCTATGCAACAGATCTTAGATGCAGTTTATGACATGGCCGTGCGCAAAAAAAAGGCAAACAAACACAGGAAAGACGGTGATAAATATGCCGAGATCGTCAGGATACGGCTTGGTACACGACTGCCAATCTATCTTCCTCAAAGAATAACTCCGGGGTTTGTTGCCATCCTGAAAGAGTTCAAACAAAAAGCATCTAAAATAGGAGTAAAACAGTTCATAGTACAAACACACTATGAGTCACCTATGGAGGTGACCCCCGAATCGCGCGAATCGATACGAATACTGAACAATGCCGGCTGGACTGTCACTAACCAGTTAGTGTTCACATCTGCCGCCTCGCGCCGCGGTCATTCGGCAAAACTGCGCAAGACCCTTAATGAGATAGGTGTACTGAACTACTACACCTTTACCGTCAAAGGGTACATGGAGAACAACTTTAATTTTGCCACCATCGAACGAGCCGTTCAGGAACAGATGGAAGAAAAAGTATTCGGCAAGATACCCCCAAAGTATTACGATGAGATACGTAAATTTCCCGAACACGCAGAAAATATCAAGGAAAATATCCGCAAACTGATGTCAAAGACAGGGCTGCCGTTCCTCGGCACCGACAGAAGTGTGCTGAACCTTCCTGCCGTTGGTAAAAGCATGACCTTCCGCACTATCGGCATTACGCGCTACGGGCGGAGGATACTTGAATTTGAACTTGACCATACCCGTAACCACAGCCCCATACTGAAAACTATGGACAAGGTTATAATCATCGAATCGAAATCCATTAGCGAATACCTGCAACAGGAGGACGAGATGGGTGAAGATATTTCGGAATACGAGAGCATTTGGGGATATTCAATCGGCGAAACAGAGCCAAGAATGCCGATCTATCAGTATCCGGAATATGACTTTAAGATTACCGGTGAGTTTACCAACCTTGGGGAGGTGCCCGATGAAGGGGAATAAACTTTGCTTTTAGCTACATTTTTCACTTAAATGAGATATTGATGCCGGGGGCATCGCTCCGAGCGATACTCCCGGTTTTTGTATTCCTTTGGGTGGAACCAGGCCATAGATGGCACAGATTAAATGGGATCCACACAACAACACAAAACCACATTTCTACCACATTTTATTTGCAATAATTTTCTGAAAAGGATAAAAACCGTTTGCTTTGCTAAACAAACGACTTTTCAATGAAGGACCTTACCATAGGAAAAGAAGCGGGAGTAATTTTCAGGTTCGCGTTACCCATGCTCATCGGCAATGTGCTGCAACAGATGTATCAGGTTGTTGACAGCATCATAGTTGGTAATTTCCTTGGAAAGGAGGCGCTTGCAGCCCAGGGTGCTTCATTCCCGATTTTTTATGCCCTCATTGCATTTATCATTGGTATCGGCAGCGGAGCAACGGTTGTTATCTCTCAGTACTTCGGTGCAAAAGACCTTAAGAGCGTAAGAAAAGCAATTGACACCATATTTATTTTCTTGTTTTTTGCATCTATTATTTTAACTGCTGTAGGACTCATTTTCAGTGATGAGATATTTACAATGCTGAAAGTTGAGGAAGAGGTCAAGCCGCTTGCCATCTCATATTTCAACATATACATGTCAGGGTTGATAGTGTTTTTCGGGTTCAATGGTACCGCTTCGGTACTGCGCGGACTGGGAGACTCGGTCACCCCTTTGTATTTCCTGCTGGCATCTACCCTGACAAACATCCTTCTGGATATTTTATTTATCGTGGTTTTCCACTGGGGCATCGAAGGTGCAGCAATAGCAACCGTGATAGCACAAGGAGCAGCGTTCATCTCTGGGGCAGTCTACCTGTCTTACAAACATCAGATAATCACATTCAAGATATCTGCTCTTCAGTTTGACAGGAAAATTTTTAATCAAAGTTTAAAAATCGGACTGCCGACAGGTTTCCAGCAAACATTCGTTGCTTTGGGACTGATGGCAATGATACGTATTGTCAACAACTTTGACACCAATGTCCTGGCTGCCTACACCATTGCCAGCCGTATTGATGCCCTTGCTGCCATGCCTGCCATGAACCTGGCAAGTGCTTTATCGGCATTTGTGGGCCAGAACATTGGAGCAGGAAAAATAAGCAGGATAAGGAACGGATTCAGGTCAACCCTGTTTATGTCGTGGGCAATAAGTATCGTTGTCATGGCAAGTGTAATTCTTTGGAACGATGAGATAATCGGCATTTTCAACAAAGACCCAATGGTAATTGAATATGGCACGGATTACCTTGTGATAGTAAGCTCATTTTACATTATCCTTTCATCAATGTTCGTCATACAGGGTGTTCTGCGCGGTGCAGGCGACACTTTTATTCCAATGTTCATTTCCCTGTTCTCACTATGGATAGTACGTATCCCTTTGGCCGTTTTTCTTTCTAAACATTTTGGCGTGAACGGTATCTGGTGGGCCATCCCAATAGGATGGGGCATGGGGCTGGCAGGTTCTTACATTTACTACCTGACCGGAAAATGGAAAACAAAGGGTGTTAACGGAATAAAGATTTGAAGGGCAGTTCAGAGATACTTTTCAGGACGTTCTCCCTTTCTTATGCTGGTCAGGATATTTCTGAAAGTATCAACAGAACATACAAGCTGAGAATTATTAAGGCTGCTGACAATTCTCTCCACTTCTTTTCTCATCTTGATCCCGGAGATCAACTTCAGTGAGTTTGTATAATTTTCGTTCAGGAACGGCACAATCTTGTTCATTTCTTCTTCCGAGCATTTTGTATCAACAGACAGGAATAAGATATCAT
>JALVJU010000278.1 GCA_027034005.1 Marinilabiliaceae bacterium | reverse complement strand
GTACTTAAAACTAAATTTTTCATTGTGTTTGGTTTATGGATTTTACTTCTTGATTATCTTGAACACTTTCATCTCATCAGATGAAGTATCGCTTCTGTAGATTACCTTTAAAAAATATGTTCCATGAGGCAATCCGCTCATGTTTATCAAGGATTCAACACTTGTTATCTTTTTATTTTCAAGCACCTTTCCTTTGATGTCAAGCAGTTGATAGTACATGTTTTTAATGTCATGTCTGCCTGCTAACAACCTGAGATTATCCTTTACCGGGTTCGGGTATGCCTTGAATTCAAGAAGGATATCTTCGGTGTTTTTTATGGCAGTAGAAACAGATATTTCGTAGGGTTGCTGCACTCCCTGTGCTACCGACCCGTCGGTTCCGGTGATGGTAGTGTAAACCATCTGCCCCACGGAATAACTGACCGAACCGTTGTTGTCTGACGAAGCATCACCGCCTGAGGTTAAAACTGCTTCCTGTGCGTTAATACTAACCATTGCCGTAATGAGCATCGTTGTTAATGTTAATAGTTGTGTTTTCATTTCCTGTATTTTTATTGATTTAATTATTCCATAACCCCTTTAAGTTCAGGAACACTCTTTATCTTTTTTACTATTTTGTGATTTGAACCGAGCAGATATATTGTAGGCGTAGCATATACAGCATACGGTGTTACAAGTTTGTCATCCCACATATTTTTTGCCTGGATATGTATCCATCCGGGATACTTTTTGGTCTCCTCTCTCCAAACGTCCGTATCAGAATCAAGAGCTATGGCAACAACTTTTACCGAGGGTCTGTTTTTCAGCATAGCATATATTTCAGGGACTGATTGCCGGCAGTGTGAACACCATGTTGCCCAAAACAAAACAACAACACTGTCACTTTTAACATCGTAAAGGGTTTCAATACCATCAACATCAAACTTTAAGTTGGGGGCCAGGTGTCCCGGTTGTAATTGCTTAAGCAGTTCTACTTCATCCTTTAACTTTTCCCGTGCTTCACTATTAGTACAGCCTGATGAATTTAGCAAATAACTATCTGCAATATGAATCATCACCTTCTCCATACCCAACTTCTTGAACTCTTTTTCAAGTTCGGAAGCAACATAATGGACTATCTCTTCATCAACACTGTAATATGTCATCATCTTATCAATTGCTGCCAGTAACTGTTGTTCCTGTCCGGCAGGTGTCAAACCGGCATCTTTATAAAGAAATAAATAGGACGATGTTATTGCAGTCAGCAAATCAGTGTTCTTAATAAATGGATCAGAGAAATCGAACCTGTCGAGAAAATGGTTGCGCAAGTACTCAACATTGTTCATCTCATTAGCATAAATTTCAGATGATAAGAGCCAGCGGTTATATTTTGATGCAATATTGTCCGATAAATCACCTCTTATCTTTGTAAATAGTTTACTTTGCTCTGACAAAACTTTTTTGATTTGTCTATTCAAATCTTGATAAAAGGTATCCACAGGTGATGTCATCGACTTTAGTTCCA
>JALVJU010000277.1 GCA_027034005.1 Marinilabiliaceae bacterium | reverse complement strand
GGTTGATAATCCCAAACCGGTACCGGGAGAGCCGTGTCAGGCATACGATAAATTTTACAGCCGCACGAATAACTCATTTTTCTTAGAGCATCTGTACTCGGCGCGTAAGTTCTCTTTGTCCGCCGGTTTGCTGCTGTATAACAACTCTTCGCTTGATGAGAAATTAAAACTGTTTCCCGGTTTGGATGTCAGTTATCGCCCTAACAGTGCTGTTAAACTGTCGGGGAGTGTCAACAGGACTCTCAGGATGCCTGATTTTACGGAGATGTTCTACTCCGGGTCTGTAAACGTGGGAAACCCCGACCTTGAGCCGGAGGAGGCATGGACTTGTGATGTCGGTTTTACTCATCGTTTTGATTATATGGAAAATAAATTGTCTGTCTTTTACCGTTATTCACAAAACCTCATCGACTGGGGCAGGATGGAAGGAGAAGAGAAGTATGTTACGCGTAACCTGTCCGACATGAACTCTTTTGGTGTTGAACTCGCTTCGGTAGTGGATGTGCAAAAACTGTTCAATTCCAGTAACTTCTTTTTTAAGAAGATGACATTAGGGTACAACTATCTTTATCAGGACAAGCAGAGTCTGCCCGGGTATGAATCGGTTTATGTGATGGATTACCTGAAAAATAAGCTGACTCTGGGAGGAGAGTTTAAAGTTGTGTCAAAGCTTTTTGCAAACCTACACGTTAACTACAACGACAGGAACGGGAATTATACCGCATACGAACAAGAGAACGGTCAGTACATTCCTGTTCAGGTCCCTTACGGGCCGTTTGCCACAGTTGATGTGCGGATGCAGTGGCTCGCGGAGAAATACCTTTTGTATGTTGATGTCGAAAATATGTTCAACAAAAAGTATTACGATATAGGTAACGTGCTGCAGCCCGGAATCTGGGTTAAGGCTGGAGTGAAGATAATCCTGACGTATGATTAGCGGGTTATGTAGTGGGGGCGCGACAGGGAGTCGCACTCCCACTATCTTACCGACTATGCCTTTGATATATTTTAACAATTCTAAGCATTATATAGAGATAAATTTTTATTTTTGTTTACTTTAGTTTGCTAAACAAGGATAACAAAACTCTATGCAGTATTTTGACGAAGTAATTGTACTACTTGTTATTGTATTCATACTGATTTCTTTGTACAAAGAATGGCTTGGTGCTGCATTCACTTTCTTCATCGCGGTTTTGGCCCTTGGCCTTTTTGGTATTCTTACCCCTTCAGAGATTCTTGCAGGTTTTGCCAATGAGCAGATAGCAGTAGTGATAATGCTTTTGCTGCTGGGGGATGCCATAAGGCAGACATCGATAATCGAAATATTTTTTGAAAAAATATTTCCCCGTTCGTCCTCATACAATGGTTTTCTGATGCGAATGATGATATGGGTGGGCAGTCTGTCTGCTTTTCTGAATAACACCCCGCTTGTGGCGGTTATGATGCCCTATGTGCACCAATGGAGCCGCAGGCATAATGTTTCATCATCGAAACTGCTGATACC
>JALVJU010000276.1 GCA_027034005.1 Marinilabiliaceae bacterium | reverse complement strand
ACAATTGCATCCAGAGACCCTTCACCTGCAGAGACCGGCAATGTTCCGGGGCAATAGCCTAAAATGGCCATTCCTACACCAAACAGCAATCCTCCCAGTACAATACCACCGACAATGAACGGTTTTACATGAAAACCTGCAGCACCTAATCCTGTTTCCAAAGCAATGAACATTGCTCCCAGACCAACGGCTATTGCAATTGTTTTAGGAACTGTCAAATCTTCCCAGCGTGCCGCCCCGCTTATTGTATCAAATTTATTAAGCTTGCCATAGCTTAATATAGCCCCGAATATAAATCCCAATAACACTGTAATTAAAGCCATAACTTACATTTTTATATTTGCCATTATTCTTTTCATTCCGTATAAACAACTTTCCAGTCTTTCTTCATATCTACCACCAGCCAGTTATTTTTAGGCGCCAGTTGCAAGCCTTTCTCAAGATGTCCTATTTTTGAATCTTTGTCGTAGAGCCATTCCCTTGCCGCATCGGTGTGGTGTATCAGGCCTCCCAGACGTTTCCCCTTTCCCTCAGTGGCCCATTGCAGCATGAATATGTCATTGTCAGAATTCCCGAAAGCAAGAACCGGCCTCTTTCCAATGATCTGCTCAATGGATATCACTTTATTCACCCTGTCGTTGATATAAAGTATCTCCGGGTCACGCATCAGAAAATGATTGCCGTCCTGTTCATCCCATCTGAGCCTTCTGCGGCTACCTATCACCTGTTCTTTGGGTATCCCGTAAACCTGCTCAACCCAAGGTCTAACAAAGCCCAGCCCGCTCTCGGTAACAATATACACTTTAAAACCATTTTTTTTCAAAAAACTGAAAAGTTCAACCATCGGTTTATAGGCCATCTTCTTGTAAAGTATTCCTGTTTCCTGATGTTTCGCTGTGTTTATCCACTTAAGAATAATTTTATTGTACTCTGCCACCGACATGTTTGCCTGCGTAAGTGTTGAAAGCCTGAAAAGTCCCTCCGCCCCGAAACGCTGTATTTTTTCAACATTCCTGTCAAGAGCAGCTTTTACAAGTTTATTCTTTTTCCATTCAGGATGATCCTGAGCCATTTCCTCTATCCGGTCAAACATGAACTCTATCTGGAAATATATTGGTTTCTCAGGCCATAAAGTCCCTTCCTGATCGAATGTAGCAATGCGTGATCCCGGCGGGACATATGAAGGACTGTTCCTGTCGGTAACCGAATTAACAAACTCTATTATCCTTTTTTTTGTGTCTGTATCGTTCCATGACGGCAGCGGCTCTTCTACTCTCTTTTCCTCTTTTTTTATTTCTTCCCGGGCAGTACCTGTCTGAACAAACACAGTATCATAAATCACCCTGACAATCTCTTTCTCTTTTGTATTCTCTACAACTACTGTGTCTATCTTCTCTTTAATGATCGTCCTGGTTTTTTTCTTTTTATTAGCACACGACTCAAAACCTGAGAAAACAACAGAGATTACTGCCAGAAGAATTAAAAGATTTATGAGCTTATGCATAGT
>JALVJU010000275.1 GCA_027034005.1 Marinilabiliaceae bacterium | reverse complement strand
TTTGTCTATCGCTCTTTGAATATTTCTCAACGTCCTCAAGGTAAGTGGTTATGAGATTATCAAATATTTCCGAGACTTGTACAAGGTCTTTGTTTTCCAAATAGCTTTTTACAACTTCAGGCATTCCTCCAATCAGGGTATATTCTGTAAAAAGCTCTAATAAATGGTCATGAGCATAATCCGGAAAAGGGATTGTATTTATTAATTCAACTTCTCTGTTATTGTCCCTTGCCATAAGGTATTCCGTAAAGTTGAATGGCCGTATTACCATATATTCAACCCTTCCAACAGGAAAACTAATGTGATTATCAATAATACTTTCAAGTAATGAACCGGCAGCTATAACAAAAATATTGTTCTTTTCTTCATAAAAATACCTCAACAGTGCTACTGTTTTCGGAGAATTCTGAATTTCATCGATGAACAATAATATTGTTGAATTTTTATCCTGTGGGATCCTGTTTTTTAAAAATAGAATAGAAACAATAGTATCAACATTGCTGTTATCCTCGAATATTTTCAGGTCTTCCTGTTTTTCAAGATTAATGTTTATAAAATAATCAAACATTTTTGCAAACATCTTTACCAGAGTAGTTTTGCCAACTTGTCTTGCACCCCTTAATATTAAGGGTTTTCGGTTGGATTTATTTTTCCATTCTATCAATTTATCTATTGCAGCACGTCTGTACATATCATAAAATAAAGGTAGATTTTGCTTCGAGACAACACAAAGTAAGCCTAATTTTATCAATAAATCAACACAAAATAAGGGTAATTTTAATCTTTCTGTTTCGTTTGTACCTTATTGCGCAGATGACCAAATGCCTACTCAAAAGCAAACACTTTTTAGTGTGTCTGCCCTTCGAAGCGTTGCGATAAGGAACAAATCCTCATTCTGTCATTCTGAACTTTGCAGCTCCTCGTATACTCAAATCCTCAATTCAACATATCCTCAAAAAAATAATTTTCAGCCACATATTGCATTAAATAAAATTATATCTATCTTTGCACCCGCAATTTAAACAAATATAAAATGTACTTGACAAAAGAAAAAAAGCAAGAGATCTTCGAGAAGTACGGGAAGTCTAAGACTGACACTGGGACACCTGAAGCCCAGATAGCATTGTTTTCTTACCGTATCTCGCGTTTGACCGAACATTTAAAGTCAAACAGGAAAGATTATAGCACAGAGTATGCTTTGAAGAAACTGGTAGGTAAGCGCCGCAGTCTGCTTGACTACCTGAAAGCTAAGGATATCACGCGATACAGGAAAATTATCGCAGAATTGGGTATCCGTAAGTAAAACAAACATTTGTTTGACAAAAGGCAATCAGTCATATGACCGGTTGCCTTTTTTGTTTTTTTAAGAATTCTATCAGGAAATTAAAAGAGCGCCAGGATAAAAAATCTAATGATATTGCTATCTTTGGCAGGAATTAAAAAGTTATAAGAAAAAGAAGATCATGATTAAAGCAATTGAAAAGGTAATTGATCTCGGCGACGGCCGTACCATTACCATTGAAACAGGCAAACTGGCCAAGCAGGCCGATGGGTCTGTAGTAGTGAAAATGGGTAATACTTACCTGCTGGCCACAGTTGTGTCAGCGAAAGAAGCAAAAGAAGATGTTGATTTCATGCCGCTGTCGGTAGAGTACAAAGAGAAATTTGCGGCTGCCGGACGTTTCCCCGGAGGGTTCCTTAAAAGGGAGGCACGTCCGTCCGACAATGAAATTTTGGTTTCACGTTTAGTTGACAGGGCTTTGCGTCCGCTCTTCCCCGATGACTATCATGCAGAAACATTTGTTACCATAAATCTGGTCTCGGCTGACACCGAGGTTATGCCGGATGCCCTTGCCGGACTGGCGGCATCTGCAGCTCTTGCTGTTTCAGATGTACCTTTCCATGGCCCTATTTCGGAAGTGCGCGTAGGACGTGTCAATGGAGAATACAAAGTTAATCCTACAGTAACCGAAATGGAAAACGCCGACCTTGACATCATTGTCGGTGCAACATATGATAACATCCTGATGGTTGAGGGCGAGATGGACGAGGTTTCTGAAACAGAGCTTCTCGAGGCCATGAAAATCGCTCACGAAGCCATTAAGGTACAGTGTAAAGCACAGATGGAACTTGCCGAAATGGTTGGTTCGACCGAAAAGCGTGAGTACAGCCACGAAGAGAACGACGAGGGCCTTCGCAAGAAAATCTGGGATGCTACATACGACAAAGTTTATGAAGTAGCCAAAGCAGGAAATCCTGACAAGCATGCCCGCAAAGAAGCTTTTGATGCAATTCGCGATGAGTTTATCGAAACAAATTATACAGAAGAGGACGAGATACCTACTTCACTTATCCACAAGTATTATCACGATGTGGAAAAAGAGGCTGTTCGCCGTGTGATACTTGACGAGGCCATCCGCCTTGACGGACGTAAGACAACTGAGATACGCCCCATCTGGTGCGAGGTTGGCTACCTGCCGGGACCTCACGGTTCCAGTGTCTTTACCCGTGGCGAAACTCAATCACTCACCACTGTTACACTCGGAACAAAACTTGACGAGAAGATCGTTGACGAGGTTATGCTCCAGGGATCAGACAGGTTCCTCCTGCACTACAACTTCCCTCCTTTCTCAACAGGTGATGCACGTCCCGTTCGCGGATTGAGCCGTCGTGAGATAGGGCACGGGAACCTCGCTCACCGTGCACTTAAAGGCATGATACCAGAAGAGTTCCCGTATGTGGTACGTGTTGTTTCGGACATCCTGGAATCTAACGGTTCTTCATCAATGGCAACTGTTTGTGCAGGTACACTTGCACTTATGGATGCTGGTGTCCAGATCAAAAAACCGGTTTCCGGTATTGCAATGGGACTTATCACTGATACAAAAACAGGCCAGTTCGCAGTTCTGTCTGATATCCTCGGCGACGAAGACCACCTTGGAGATATGGACTTTAAAGTAACAGGGACCAAAGACGGCATCACTGCAACCCAGATGGACATTAAAGTTGACGGACTTTCATACGAGATACTTGAAAAAGCCCTTAATCAGGCAAAAGAGGGACGTATGCACATTCTTGGCAAGATGCTTGAAACCATCAGTGAACCACGTGAGGACTACAAAGCACACGCTCCCCGTATCATCTCAATGAAGATACCTAAGGACATGATAGGTTCTGTGATCGGCCCGGGCGGTAAGATCATACAGGAGATACAGGCAACTACCGATACAACTATCACAATCGAAGAAGAAGGCAACTTTGGTAAAGTTTCAATCTCTGCTTCTAACCTTGATGCCATCACGGCTGCCGAGAACAAGGTGAAAGCCATTGTCGCAGTTCCTGAAGTTGGCGAGATATACAAAGGAAAAGTTAAATCAATAGTTCCTTTCGGTGCATTCATCGAGATACTTCCCGGAAAAGACGGCCTGCTTCACATATCTGAAATAGAATGGCGCCGTCTTGATAAAGTGGAAGACGTACTTAAAGAGGGTGAAGAAGTTGAAGTGAAACTTATCGACGTGGATCAAAGATCAGGCAAGCTGAAGCTTTCACGTAAAGTATTGCTTCCCCGTCCGGAAAGAAAAAGATAAACTTTCATAAACATAACAGATCAAAGGCTGCTTTTTCAGGCGGCCTTTTTTCTTGCTTTTTCGCTCTGTTTTTATTAAATTATGTTTGTAACAATAAATCCGCAAATCATGATCAAAGATGATATTTACGAAAAACTAAACGACCAGCTTGCAGGCATTTCACGGGCTGAGATAAGGGCTGCAAACCTGGAGGCATATCCCCGCTTGATAGATGCCCTTGAAAGAAGGTCGGTAGAATGCAAGGAGTGTAAAGCTTTGTACGAAGAGAGCGAAAAATACACAAATGACATTGTTTCCGTTCTGAAAGGCGATGCCGGGTTCCGGAAACAATTCGAAGAATTTGTTAACAGGGCATTCATGCACCTGCACGATGAACATCAGACGCTTCCAAAAGGAAAACTTCTCTCCGTATCCGTACTCGTTGGAATGCTTGTTGGATTAAGTGTTGCCGTGATAGCTGCCTATTTCCTGAACATTGACCTTATGCGGTTCGGGGCATTGGGCTGGCTGATTGGGGTCATGGCCGGATGGATAACAGGAAAGGTCAGGGAAAAGAACCTCAAAAAGCAGGATAAACTTTTCTGATCTTCAAACCGTAACTTTTTACGGCACATCTGCAAAAGCCCCCTGATTTAAAACCTACATTTGGCTATGTTGTATTGGAAGATTAGTGAAACTTTATTAGCTTTCACCAAGAATTTATTTTGACATCACTAAACCCACAAGATAAATTTGTGATCATGAGAACATTCATTTCTGTTTTTGTATTGGCCTTTTTACTTTTCACAGGATGTAACACGTATGACAAGCCCCTGAAATATCCGGATGCCAGAAGAACCGACACGGAAGATACCTATTTCGGAAACAGGGTGCGTGATCCGTACAGGTGGCTTGAAGATGACAACTCGGAAGAGACGAAGGAATGGGTAAAGGAAGAGAATAAGGTTACGAACAAATATCTGAAAAGAATTAAATTCAGAAAGAAGATCGAGAAACGACTTTCTCAAATCTGGAATTACACGCGCATGTCAGCTCCGTGGAAAGACGGCGGCATATATTTCTTCACAAAGAACGATGGCCTGCAAAACCAAAGTGTGTACTATATGATGAAACAGCCCGGCAGCAAACCGGAAGTGATAATTGATCCTAACAAACTGTCAGAGGACGGTACCGTTGCCCTTTCTGCATTCTCCGTTTCCGATGACGTGAAGTATCTCGGATACGGGATCTCACGCGGAGGATCTGACTGGAGGGAATTCTTTGTCAGGGACATCAAAACAAAAAAGTACCTCAAAGACCATCTAAAATGGATAAAGTTCTCAGGCATTGCCTGGTACAAAGACGGATTTTTCTACACACGTTACCCCGAACCTAAAGAAGGTGATGAGCTGAAAGGTGCAAATCTCAATTCCAAAATTTATTATCACAAAGTAGGCACTCCTCAGTCAGAAGACAAACTGATCTATGAGGACAAAGAACATCCCAAATGGGGTTTTTACGCTCAGGTTACGCATGACAATGAATTTCTAATAATCACTGCTACCGAGTCAACAAGCGGGAATGCCCTGTACTACAAGCGTCTTGGAGTTAAAGGCGCACCTGTAGCAAAGATTGTGGAAAACTTCGATTCAGATTACAATGTTGTCGAGCACAGTGACGGCAAATTTTATGTTATGACCAACAAAGATGCGCCCAAATACCGGTTAGCGTGTGTAGATGTTGATGCTCATCACTACGACCACTGGAGAGATGTAATTCCCGAGTCCGCCAATGCAGTACTGACAGGCCTCTCTTTTATCGGGAACGAGATCATTGCCAATTACGAAAAAGATGCCCACTCTGAGATACGTGTTTTCTCAAACGAGGGAACTTACATGCATAATGTTAAACTCCCCGGCCCCGGCTCAGCATCCGGGTTTAGCAGGGAAAAGGAGGATACCATTACTTTTTATTCTTTTTCATCCTACACCTATCCTAATGTAATTTACAAATACAATATTAAAAATAATAAATCCGAGATCTACTATTCTACAAAAGTAGATTTCGATTTCTCCAAATACGAAACCGAACAGGTATTTTACAAAAGCAAGGACGGGACAAAAATACCCATGTTTCTTGTTCACAAAAAAGATCTGGTCCTGAACGGGAACAACCCGGTATGGCTTTACGGCTACGGCGGTTTCAACATAAGTATCAAACCCTACTTTGACGCCAAGCGACTGGTATGGCTTGAGAACGGAGGCATCTTTGCTGTTGCCAACCTTCGCGGAGGGGGAGAATACGGTGAGGTTTGGCACAGGGCCGGAACAAAAATGCAAAAACAGAATGTTTTCGATGACTTTATTTATGCAGCAAAATATCTGATCGATAACAAATACACCAATCCGAATAAACTTGTGATAGAAGGGCGCTCAAACGGAGGCCTTCTCATCGGTGCTGTTGTAAACCAACGGCCTGATCTCTTCAAAGTGGCTTTCCCCGGAGTGGGTGTAATGGATATGCTCAGGTATCAGAAATTCACTATCGGCCGGTACTGGGCTGCCGATTACGGAACAAGTGAGGACAGTGAGGAGATGTTCAAGTACCTGCTCAGCTATTCTCCCCTTCACAACATCAGGTCGGATGTGGAATATCCTGCCATCATGGCACTCACAGCCGATCACGATGACCGTGTAGTGCCGGCCCATACTTTCAAATACATTGCTACGCTGCAACACAACTACAAAGGCAAAAACCCTGTTTTGGTACGTATAGAAACGGATGCCGGGCATGGTGCGGGAAAATCAACTTCCATGCTAATAAAAGAGTGGGCAGACATGTACGCATTCGCATTTTATCAGATAGGAGTAAAACCGATTTATTAAACCGGTAATGTTCAAGGGTAAGGATTTTATAGTCGTTGAAGGAAATATCGGATCGGGGAAAACCTCGCTGGTAAAAAAGGTAGCAAAACTTACGGATGCCAGGATAATTCTCGAGACATTTGAGGACAATCCTTTCCTACCCAAATTTTACAAGGACAGGGAGAGGTATGCTTTTCCAGTAGAACTGTCTTTCCTTGCGGCAAGATACAGGCAATTAAAAAAGGAAATTCAACATAAAGACCTTTTTCACCAACTTACAATTGCTGATTACCATTTTTTGAAATCCCTGATATTTGCACGCGAGACCCTTACCGAGGATGAATTCAGGCTTTACAGGCAGCTTTTTGACATAATCTACGAAATGGCCCCTGTTCCCGATATCTATTTTTACATCCACCGACCAGTTGATGTCCTGCTTAAATTTATCAAAAAAAGAGGACGCGAATATGAAAAAACGATAGATACCCAATATCTAAAAAATATCCAGCAAAGGTATTTTCGCTTCTTCAAAGAGCATCCGGAGTTAAAGATCGTGATTATAGATGTTGGTGATCTGGATTTCATTGATAATGATGATGTGTTTAAAAATATGTTGAATATCATGGATAATGAGTACCCTAAGGGTGTGTCGTATCGATATTTAGTGCAAAATGAGTAATTATTTGCAAAAAATGTTAATATTATTTACATCAACTTACAAAATGATTGTTAAAATTGCACAGAATATCTATATTTGTAATAATTACATACGAATTTTTATTTTTTCAAAACATTATTAAATTTGTAATATTAAGATTTTAGTTCAAAAACAATAATTGAATAAACATTATGAAAAAAACAAGACTTAATTTAATTGCTACCGTTGCACTTGCTGTTTTACTCTCAAGCTGTGCCGGTTTAGGTAAAATGAAGAAGATGGCAGAGAACGTCAAGTATACAGTAACTCCTGAAGTACTTGAAGAACATGGAGGTAAAGTTGACGTGACTGTTAAAGTTCAAATCCCTGAGAAATACTTCGATAAGAAGGTTACTCTGGAAGCCACTCCTGTATTGGTTTATGACGGTGGTGAAACTGCTTTTACCCCTTACAAACTTCAGGGAGAATCTGTAGAAGGGAACGACAAGGTTATCTCTTACACTAACGGAGGTAGTTTTACCTACAACGGTTCCGTTCCTTACAACGATAACATGAGGGTTTCTGACCTCGTTGTAAGAATCAAGGGAACCAAAGGAAGCAACACTATGGAATTCGATCCTTACAAGATTGCCGATGGTGTCATTGCCACTTCTACTTTAGTAGCAGACCAAGGCGCTCAGGCTGTTATTGGTGCCGATCACTTCCAACGCATCATTCCTGAGCAAAAAGCTGCAGAGATATTCTTCATAATCCAGCGTGCTAACCTTCGCGGTACTGAGCTGAGAAAAGATGAGATCAAGCAACTTCAAGAATACATTAAGGAAGTTAAAGCTGCTGAGAACAAGGAATTCAAGAACATTGACGTTTCAGCTTATGCATCTCCTGACGGACCAATGGACCTGAACACCAGCCTTGCTGAAAAACGTGAAGCCAATACTCAAAAATATCTTGACAAGCAATTGAAGAAAGATAAAGTTGAAGGAGTTAACTTTGACGTTAGAAGCACACCTGAAGACTGGGAAGGCTTCAAGCAACTTATGGAAAAATCAAACATTCAGGACAAGGAACTTATCCTTCGCGTTCTTGCAATGTATAGTGATCCTGAAGTACGTGAACGTGAGATCAAGAATATGTCAGCTACATACAAGATATTGGCCGACGACATACTCCCAAAACTTCGTCGTTCAAAGATGGCAGTTAACGTTGACGTAATTGGCAAGTCAGATGAAGAACTCAGCAACCTTGCTGTAAACAATCCTTCAGAACTGAATATCGAAGAGATCCTTTATGCTGCAACATTGACTGACGACCTTGATCAGCAACTGAACATTTACAAGGCTGCTGTAAGCCAGCATCCTAATTGCTGGAGAGCTCAAAACAATGTAGGTGTTGTTCTTTACAAGAAAGGTGACCTTGAGGGAGCCAAAACTGCTTTCGAAAAAGCCAACTCAATGAAATCAGGTGTACCTGAAATCAACAACAATCTTGGAGTTATAGCTCTTCGTAACGGTGACATTTCTAAAGCTAAAGAATACTTCGGAGCTGCTGCAGGTGCAGGACCAGAGCTTGACAACAACCTTGGTATAGTTGCAATCCACGAAGGAGACTATGATGCTGCTATCCGTTACTTCGGAAACAACATCAACTGTAATGCTGCTCTTGCCAAGATATTGGCTGAAAAGTATGATTCAGCTCTTTCTACTCTGAATGCAATTACACATGAAGCTGGTTTGAAATATTACCTTAAAGCTATTGTTGGCGCCAAAACAGGTGACTCTGACATGATGTTCGCCAGCTTGCGCAAAGCTACTGAGCTTGATGCCAAGTACAAGAAACTTGCTGCTACCGATATGAACTTTGGTAAGTACTTCGATGATGCTACATTCAAGTCTATAGTACAATAAGCAAAAACAATAATACAAAAAAGGCAATCCGTTCGGGTTGCCTTTTTTTATGCTATCGGGATTAACCTTTCTACTTTCTACTTTTCCCTTTCTACCTTTCTCCTTTTACCCCCTTATAAAAATCCCAAAGAACAATCCCTGCACTCACAGAAATATTCAGTGAATGCTTTGTCCCCTCCTGAGGTATTTCAATGGAATAGTCAGACAAATCAACTACTGACTGCTGAACACCTTTTACCTCATTCCCAAAAACAAGAGCATATTTTTTCTCTTTCTCTATTTTAAAATCAGGAAGCATGACACTGCCCTCGACCTGCTCGATACTGCAAATAATATATCCGGCCTGCTTCAGGATGTTTACTGCAGCCTCCGTCCTTTCGAAATATTCCCAATCAACTGAATCCTCCGCTCCAAGAGCTGTTTTATGTATCTCTTTACTTGGTGGAGTGGCAGTAAAACCACACAGAATTATCTTTTCTATCCTAAATGCATCCGACGTACGAAAAACCGAACCAACATTGTTCAGACTCCGAATGTTATCCAACATCACAACCACAGGGATCTTATCCGTATTTTTAAATTCCTCTATCGTAAGACGGTTTAATTCACTATTTTCCAGTTTCCTCATTTTAATTTTATTTTAAGAAACAAAAATAGTACATTTCCTGTTTGTTATTGTATGGAAAACTATTACATTTAGCCACATATTTAGATACATTAATAAAAAGTATTTTAACAATATGAATATTCACGAATATCAAGGGAAAGAAATTCTAAAATCATTTGGAGTTCCCATTCAGGAAGGTATTGTTGCCGAAACACCGGAAGAGGCTGTTGAGGCCGCAAAGAAACTACAGGAACAAACAGGAACAGGCTGGTGGGTTGTAAAAGCCCAGATACATGCCGGTGGCCGTGGCAAAGGAGGCGGAGTGAAACTTGCCAAGTCACTGGATGAGGTGAAAGAGCTGGCAGAGAAGATAATCGGCATGACACTGGTTACACACCAGACAGGACCTGAAGGAAAACTTGTTCGTAAGGTATTGATCGCTCAAGATGTTTACTATCCCGGCGAAAGCGAGCCAAGCGAGTTCTACATGAGTGTTTTGCTTAATCGTGCTACAGGAAGAAATATCATAATGTACTCTACCGAAGGAGGTATGGACATTGAGGCTGTTGCAGAAAACACACCTCACCTTATTTTCAAAGAAGAGGTTGACCCTGCTACAGGAATTCTTCCTTTCCAGGCCCGCAGGATTGCGTTCAACCTGGGCCTTTCGGGACAGGCATTCAAATCAATGGTGAAATTTGTTACTGCCTTGTACAATGCTTATGACAAAACTGACTCATCGCTGTTTGAGATCAACCCGGTACTAAAAACATCGGATGACAAAGTCATTGCAGTTGATGCCAAGGTAAACCTTGACGACAACGCCCTTTACCGCCATCCAGATTATGCTGCCATGCGTGACCTCAACGAAGAAGATCCTGCCGAGATAGAAGCTTCAAAAAATAACCTAAACTTCGTAAAACTTGACGGGAACGTTGGTTGTATGGTTAACGGTGCAGGCCTTGCCATGGCTACCATGGATATCATAAAACTTTCAGGGGGTGATCCTGCAAACTTCCTTGATGTGGGTGGAAGTGCCAGTGCCGAAACTGTAGAAGCAGGTTTGAAAATCATACTTGAAGAAGAAAATGTAAAAGCTATCCTGATAAATATCTTTGGTGGTATAGTTCGTTGTGACCGTGTTGCTAATGGTGTTGTTGAAGCTTACAAGAAGATAGGAGAGATAAAGGTTCCTATAATTGTACGCCTGCAAGGAACAAACGCCGAAGAAGGTAAAAAGGTTATCGATGAGTCAGGCCTTAAAGTTTACTCGGCAATAACCCTTAAAGAGGCTGCTGACCTTGTTCATGAGGTTTTGAACTAACATTAAGTTCTCAATTATATTTAAAGAAAGGGCCTCACTTTGGTGGAGCCCTTTTTTCTTTCCTTTGAACACTCTTTGTGTACGGTATAGAGCACATATCTAACAGATGGGAATGATCAATTATTCCCACTATGTAACATATGAAAAGTTATGCAAGTAAGGTTTGCATTGACAGACATTTTATAAAGTAGGTGCAGAGCACCGGTAATATTTATAGAAATAATTACTCCTCTAGGGGTTAGGTGCATCGCACCGAAACATCTTCCCTTATATGGATCTAACGACTAAGGAAGATAATCACTTCTCCTTCTGTTCTCTGTTATTCACTTTACCCCATCACTCAGAAAAGTAAAGACGCTTGACCCTACGTCCTATTCCTGTGAGTATCTCGTAGGGAATAGTACCGCAGTCTTCAGCCATACGCGACACCGGATATTCCTCCCCGAAAACAGTGACCGGATCGCCCTCTTCCACCCTGATGTTAGTAACATCGGCCATGCACATATCCATGCAAATATTCCCGACAATGGGGGCATAACGCCCGTTAATGAGCAGTTTACCATTCCCGTTGCCAAGACGCCTGTCTAGTCCGTCGGCATAACCGACAGGAACTACGGCAATGCGGGCATCGTAATCAAGGACCCCGTTACGGCCATATCCTATAGTCTCAAAAGCAGGAATATCCTTGATCTGCGTTATGTATGTCTTCAACGAAACAACATTCTGTATGTCCGGATCGTTCACGGCACTGATCCCGTAAATACCGATCCCCATACGTACCATCTCAAATGCAGCTTCGGAAAAACGTTCAATGCCTGCAGAATTTAGGATATGGCGGATAAATGAGTAACCAATACCGCTCGTCAGTTCCTTTGTGGCTTTAGTGAAATTTTCGATCTGGAGCCTGGTGAAATCGTCATGTGCAGGATCTTCACTACCGGCAAGATGAGAGAATGCCGATTTTACATAAATCCCTTTTAGCCTGTTCAACACCTCTACTACCTGCGGCATATCATCAGGGAAAAATCCAAGCCGTGACATACCGGTATCGATCTTTATGTGAACAGGCATCCTGTCGGGACCGTGCTCGAGAACTGCCGTGTTGTACTCTTCAAGCATCCTAAGGTTGTATATCTCAGGTTCAAGGCCGTACTGGAGCATCACAGGAAAGCTCCTCACATCAGGGTTCATGACCATTATGGGCAAAGTAATACCTGCCAGGCGCAGATCTACACCCTCATCGGCATAGGCCACACCAAGGTAATTCACTTTCTGGTGCTGAAGCAGGTTTGCGATCTCAAAAGAGCCGCTGCCATAAGAAAAAGCTTTTACCATCACCATCATCATGGTACCCTGTGGCAGTTTTTTACGAAAAACATTTAGATTGTGCGCAAGGGCGTTCATATCTATCTCCAGCACTGTGCGGTGAGTCTGCTGCTCCAAAACACTGCGTATGCGTTCAAAAGAGAAATAACGCGCTCCCTTAAGCAGTATGGCTTCGTTCCTGAACCTTGAAAGCGAAACATGCTGCAAAAACTCGGATGTGGAACTGTATGTTTCAGCATCAAGATCGTTCATGTCGATATGACGGCTGATAGACTGCCCTATGCAGATCACCTTGTCAACCTTTTTCTCTTTCAAAAGATTTGACACCTGAGAATAAAGCTCTTCATCTTTTATGCCGGATTGAAGAATATCAGACAGGATAACCGTTTTTGAAAGCCCCTTTTTACGTCCCTGCTGGTTCAGAAAATCAAGAGCAATCTCAAGAGAATTCAAATCCAGGTTATATGCATCATCAATAAGGATACAGTTGTTTATCCCTTCCACAACTTCGAGCCGCATACTCACACCGGAAATATGGCTTATCCCCTCTTTAACCACATCAGGTTCTATCCCGAGAAACAGGGAAACAAGCATAGTGTGCATTGCATTCTCGAAAGAAGCATCATCGCTGAAAGGTATATCTACACTAAACTCCAGGCCTTTCCATGCAACAACTGCTTCTGTCCTGCCGGTTGCCTTTGTTACAGAAACGACTCTCAGGTCAGCTCCGTTGCTCTTGCCCCAGGCCACTTTTTCATGCCCAGGAAAAGCACTGCTGACATGTGAGTGGATCAATTCATTGTCCCTGTTGTAAAATATCACAGAAGCATTCCTGCAAAGTTTCAGTTTCTCCTCCAGTTTTTCTTCCGTAGAACTGAAATTCTCCTGATGTGCCTGGCCTATGTTAGTGATAAGAACATGATCGGGAGCAATTATCTTTTCCAGCCATTCCATCTCCCCGGGTTTGGAGATACCTGCCTCAATTATCCCAAGGTCTGCATTGTCTTCCAAAAGCCAAAGCGATAGTGGCACGCCCACCTGGCTGTTGTAGCTTCGCGGTGAGCGGACAACCTTTCTTTCCCTTCCCACAACCTGATAAAGCCACTCCTTGACTATCGTTTTCCCGTTACTCCCGGTGATTGCCAGAACGGGAATTTTTGTCTCCCTGCGATGCGTTCCTGCTATCTTCTGAAATGCCCTCAAGGTATCATCAACAAAAATAAAAGATGCTCCGGGGAACTCCGTTATGTCAACATCTTCGGACACAA
>JALVJU010000274.1 GCA_027034005.1 Marinilabiliaceae bacterium | reverse complement strand
GCATTTCCTTTAACTATTGACAATCCTAATCCTAAGCCTCCGACACTTCTTGATAAACTTTTTTCTTCCTGCGAAAAACGGTTGAATATTGTTTCTTGATTTTCTTTTTTTATCCCTATTCCGGTGTCTTTTATATAAAGTTCTATATTTCCGTCATTTATCTTGTATCCATACTCTATATACCCTTCGCTTGTGTATTTTATGGCATTTTCAAGAAGATTGCTGATAATTTTATTCAATTTGGTTGTGTCTGTTCTCACCTTGCTCTCTCCATCTGATAGTCCATTTTTAAGGTATAGTTGCAAGCCTTTCTTTTTAGCCTCTATATCAAAATAAAAGTAATGATCGAGCAACAAATCGTTTAAATATATTTCCGTTTCATACACACGTACCTGTTTGGTTTCAAGCTTAGATATCTCCAAAATATCATCAATAATATGCAACAGTTGTTTCCCGCTACTTTTAATAATGGATACATAGCGTTCTTTCTCTTCTTCGTTTGTATCATTTAAGAGTTCTGAAAAACCCAAAATAGCATTAATGGGCGTTCGTATTTCGTGCGACATATTTTGCAGAAATTCGGTTTTCAGCCTGTCGCTCTCTTCTGCTTTTTCTTTGGCCAGGGTTAGTTCCCGGTTTTTTTGTTCCAACAATGCTTTCGACTCCAACAACTCCTGTTTTTGTCTTTTGTTTTCCTCTTCCAGTTGGTAAATTAGCAAAGCATTCTCAATAATCTTTTGCAGTTTTTCTTTTTCCCAGGGTTTTTGAATATATTGAAAAACATGAGCCTGGTTAATAGCATTTTGTATGGCATCCATATCGGAATAGCCGGTAATTAGAATCCTGTGTGGTTCCGGATATTTTTCCAGTGAATATTTAAGAAAGTCCACTCCCGATATTTCGGGCATACGCTGGTCGCTCAATACCAAATCAATTTTTACTTCATCAAGGATTTTCATACCCTCTTTGGCCGATAGTGCGGTATAGACCACATAATCTCTTCTGAAAGTATCCTTGAAAATTCTCAGGTTACTCTCTTCGTCATCAACATATAATAGCGCAAACTTTTTCATCGTCCTATTGTTTTATTGCTTCCAAAATAATCTCTTTAAGCTCATTGTAGTTCCATGGTTTCGAAACAAACTTAAAAAGCCGGTATTTTTCAAAAGCTTCTTTAATATCTTTATCTTCAGCATAACCCGACAAAATTAATCTATGGGGTGGTATATAGGGAAATAGCATATTTATTTCTTTCAATAGTTCCACTCCGGTCATTTCGGGCATTCTTTGGTCGGTAATTACTACATCAATTTGATTCTGTTGAAGGATATCGAGGGCCTTTCTTCCGTTTGTAGCCAAATAAATTTCAAAATCTCGCCTGAAAGTATCCTTGAGAATCCTCAAGTTACTCTCTTCATCGTCAACGTATAAAATTTTAAACCTCTTCATAATTACCTGGATTAATGGGTATTGTTATTGTTATTTCTGTTCCTTTTCCCTTTTCAGATATAATCCTGATGTGGCCGCCGTGCTCCTGTATGATATTGTAGGTTATCGACATGCCCAGGCCTGTTCCCTTACCTACATCTTTAGTGGTATAAAACGGATCGAAAATTTTTTCTTTGGTCTCGTCACTCATGCCGCAGCCGTTGTCTTTTATGGAAACCGTTACATGCCCTTTACCATAGGAAGTTGTAATCCATATCTTTCCGGCATCTCCGATGGCATCTATAGCGTTGGAAAGTATGTTCAGAAAAGCTTGGTTTATCTTCCCCGGATGGCATTGAATGTCTGGGATATCCGGAGCATAGTTTTTAATTATTCCGATATTGTTTTTGTACTTGTTTTTTAGCAGTAGCAAGGATGTATCCAGCCCTCCGTGTATATTAAAAGGAAGCAGTTTCTCGCCATCCATCCTTGAGAAATTTCGCAGGCTTTTCACTATTTCGGTAGTACGGTCGGCGCCAAGCCTGATGTCGGAGATAATATAGGGGATGGCCTCAAAGGCCTCATCAAAATAGTACTCAGTTTTTAATCGCTCTATTTTTTCTAATTTTTCTTTCAGGTTGTCGGTTTCCGGATTTATTTTGGCTATTTCGTCAATTACAGGTTTAATGTCCTCAAAATCGTGAAGCAGGCTGTTTATCCCGGCATAAACAAAATTAATGGGGTTATTAATTTCGTGGGCTATCCCGGCAGAGAGAATGCCAAGCGAGGCCATTTTTTCTGCCTGCACCAATTGTTGTTGGGTTTGTTGCAGCGTTTCAAGCGTTGCGGAAAGCTCTTCGTTGTTTTGATTTAACTCCTCATTTATTTTATCAATTTTTTGCTTTTGCATTATCAACAACTCATTATCTTTTTTCTTTTGACGATAAAAATAAAATATGGTTGCCGCCAGAAAAATCATAAGCACAAAAGCCACAATAAAAAGGTTACGTTCGGTTTCATGCCGTTTTTTTTCAGCTTCCAAGCGGGCCATTTCGGCTTTGCTTTTTCCCAGCTCTACCTGTTGCAGTTTTATTTGATGTTCCTGTATCTCATTTTGATAACGAGCTTCTAATGCGGCAATGGCATTTGCCTTTTTAGCGTTAAAAATACTGTCATGAATTTGAAACCATTTTTCTTTGAATTGTAAAGCTTTTTTGTAAGCACCAATTCCCTTATAACTATCCGTGATATGAGCGTATGCTATTTTCTGTGAATTTAATCCACCTATTTCCAATGCCATCTTCAACGCCCTAAATTCGTACTTAAGTGCTTCATTATATTGCCCTGTTCGATTGAACAAATTGCCGATATTTAAAAGCGTAATGATTATTCCTCGTTTATAACCCGTTTCTTTATTAAACTTCAATGCTTTCTTATAATGCTCAAGCCCCTCGGAATAGTTCTTTTGTTTCACGTAAACATCACCGATATTACTGTAGATTCTTGCAATACCGTTTTTATCCCCAATCTCTTTGTAAATTTTCATCGATTTCATATCATATTCCAGGGCCTTGTCAGTATTTCCAAGATCATTATAAAGATTACCAATATTCCCCAGCAGGATGGCTATGCCTTTT
This sequence comes from Marinilabiliaceae bacterium, assembly GCA_027034005.1. GTDB lineage: Bacteria > Bacteroidota > Bacteroidia > Bacteroidales > Marinilabiliaceae > JAADEM01. Next base: position 1,732 of record JALVJU010000274.1, on the reverse strand, counting down.
TTATCGCCGATTTCCTTTTTTATCTGTAAAGACTTTTGGTAATATTCCAGTGCTTTTTTATAGTTTTTCTGATAATAATAGATATTCCCTATATTATTGAAACATGAGGCTTTTCCTCCTTCATAATCCAATTCCTCATATAGTTTCAATGCGGACAATTCGTATTCCATTGCTCTATCGTAAATGCTACATTTGAGATAAATATTTCCTTGATCTATGATAATATTGGCAACATTTTTTTTGTCTCCAATTTCCTTGGTGATTTTAAGAGCTTTATCAAAATAGAATAAAGACGAATCATAATCGCTTCGATAATAGAATGCTAGCGCAATACTTTTTAAACTCTGTGCAACGAAATTATCCATATCAAGCTTTTCGGCAAGTTTCAGTGCTTCACGATAATAAAGCAATGTAGTATCAAAAGTTGTATATTGATATAGATTGCCTATCTCAAGATATGTATTTATCAGGTTGCTGTCAGGCTTTGCGGTGATTATTACCTTTTTAAGGCTGTCGAATTCATAACGGGTTTGAGCAAATGCCGTATTATATGACAATCCATAAAATGAGAGCATTATAATAATTGTCAATATTGAAACCTGTGTTCTCATGGAATTGTTCTAATTGATCCCAGATAATTGTATCTCATCCATCGTCACTTTAAATTAGACGTTTTCAAGATACGTTAAAAACTTTATTTTTGAAAATCGTTTGTTATTATTCTCACTATTATCCAAAAGCTTTTCAACACCTGTTAAAAGTGGATTTGTATCCCAGTAAGTGCGTTAGAAAAAAACAAAATTATCCGGAAAATAAGTCATTTTCAATAACAATTTCTTTTTGCTTGACCAAGGTCACTTTTCTTACACCTTCTCTTACATTGTTGCATACATAATACAAAGATAAATAATGATACAGGCAGAACCTTATTTTTTCTGACAAATTTGAAAATGCAACAGTACACTTTACAATAGTACACTTTACCAATTCCAAAAGCAAATAACTGTTCAATGCAATATAACTGAGATTATACAGCATTCTCGCTTGTGCCCTAACCTAAAAAGTTTTTATCTGTAAGTTTTATTTTATCGCTTTTAAAAATAACTCAATGTCCCAACGTTTCGCGTATAGGTCTGCGATAGTGTTGTATTCCCTATCCAGTTTGGTTTGTTATAATCGCTATTACTTTGTTCTCATCTTCCTTATAAACATTCACTTCAATATCCTTATCAGGTTTTACAACTATGGTATAGAGATCAGCTATTCCCTGCCCGGATCAAAAAAACATACGAGTTTTGTCATCGAAGAAGACCTAATCCGGTTGAGGCCGACAACCAATGCAACCATCTGGACGGCATACGGAGAAAGGCTAAGACACTTCTTACTCCTGTTGTGGTTGAGATTGCCCGTTTCGATTTTTTCAGGATGGTATGATGACAACAGGACATTCTGTTTTATCATAGCGCCGTCGAGAAGAGAACATCCGGTCCAAACATCATCGGGAATAACCCCGGGCGGCGGTCAGTCGATATGAATAATGCCGGCGGAACAGTTTGGGCATAAAGACAGGGTGTACGACAAAATCCACGAAATAACAATGGGTATTTAAAAAGTAATATTATTGTACCGATCTCACAAACTGCTACTTGATGTATTTGAACCCCATAAGGCAAGACAAAAGCAAAAAATCCCTATCCATGACTAATCCATGCCCCATCGGGGCGTAACATTG
>JALVJU010000273.1 GCA_027034005.1 Marinilabiliaceae bacterium | reverse complement strand
TTCGGCGCCATACTGGCCGTGGGACTGAAAAAGAATTAGCGTCATGTCTTGTGTACCTTGATATCATTCCCATACCCCAGGAATACCAACGCGCTTAAACTCCCTTCAGGGAACTTAAGGATGAAGGGTGGGTATGCAATAGGACATACTAGATATGAAACTAATTTCCCAATGTATCATTCAGCCGGCTATATCTACCTGCCTTTATGCCTGTCTCTTGGCAAAAGAACAATGCCATATTCTTTCCTGATGAACTGAAAATACTGGTACAGCCTGTAATTTAGATCGATCCCGTAATCGATATTCGGATCGTAATCGATACGTGTTTCATAAAAATTCCCATACCGGTTGGGATTATCATGACGGTAATTCCACTCTGTCACATACTGATAGTTCCAGTTACGGTAGTAATCATTGGAATAATAATTTTTCGGATAAGGCTGGGTTATCAGAAACGATTCAAAGCCGGGGTCCATTACTACAAGTTCATACTCTGTACTGTCATTGTCGGCAGTTATCTCTACTTTCTCCTTCACATCTCCTGTCACAGCCTTTTTCTGACTTTTACATGCAAACAAAACTGCCGTGATCGCCAAAAGAAACAATAACTTTTTCATGGCTGTAAAATTTAGATGGTTACCTTAAAATACACCTCAAAAATCGTACCGCAAAACCACTAAAAACATTTGTATTTCTTTGATTTTCTTTACAATATTCTTAAATTGTTTAATGTTCTTTTTCAAACTTCAATCATTTTGACAAAAAAACACCGGCACACTAAATTTACACCGATGAGATTAGTGATTTCGATCTCAGCAATTTTGTTCTTCTCTCAGGTTCTGAACATTACTGCAGAACCTGAAAACTTTGAGTTCCGGCATCTGACAACAAAGGACGGCTTATCGAGAAGTTCGGTCATCTGTATACTACAGGACAGCAAAGGCTTCATGTGGTTTGGCACCGAGGACGGCCTTAACAGGTATGACGGATATGAATTCAAGGTTTTCAGAATGTCTGACACCACCAACAACACCATATCGCACAACTGGATATGGGACATTTTCGAAGATAATAACAACAACCTATGGATAGCGACCTGGCAGGGTTTGACAAAATACGACATGAAAAGAGACCGTTTCAAGGTTTTCCTGCCGGATTCTGCAAACTCATCTTCCATATCCGGAATGCGGCCATCCTCGATATGTTCCGATAAAAACAATTTCATCTGGATAGCAACATGGGGAGGGGGATTGAACAGGTACGACCCCGGCACAAAAAAATTCAAGGCTTTTCATCATGATAGTACCAGGATAAACTCTTTACCCGGAGATAAGGTGCGATATGTTCTTTGCGATCATAAAAACAGGCTATGGGCCGGAACATGGTCGGGGCTGGCCCTGGCAAATATCTCCGGCAATGATTCCCTGAGCTTCTATCGTTTTACCCATGAACCGCACAATCCCGGAAGCATAGGCAGCAACAAGATCAAAACTATTTATGAAGACCGTGAAGGCCGGATATGGATAGGAACAATTGGCGGAGGGCTGAACATGTTCAACGAGAAGGATTCTTCCTTTGTAAAGTTTACACATAATAAAAACGATCCCAGGTCTATAAGTAGCAATGACATCTCTGAAATCTTTGAAGACAGCAGGCACCGATTATGGATTGGCACACCGGAGGACGGGCTAAACCTCTTTGACCGTACCAACAACACATTTAAAAGAGTTTACAGCAGTGCAGACAACCCAAACTCGCTTTTAAGCAACAATGTTTACAGCATTTATGAAGACCGGTCAGGCCTTCTTTGGGTTGGCGCAGGAGGCATAAACATACTGAAAGATAAAAACTGCGCTTTCCGGAATTTCCAACACAGCAAAAGAACAGGTAACAGCATAGCATCCAATAATGTGACAAGCTTTTATGAAGATGAAAACGGCATAGTATGGATAGGCACAAAAGGCGGGGGATTAAACTGTTATAACATTAAAACGGAAACATTCAGATCAGGATATAACCGACAGGACCAGTCTTTAAAAAACATAAATGCCGTTACAGGCATTCCGGCCGGAAGAATTTATTTTGCCACAGTAGGTAAAGGCCTGTTTTACATGTCATGCAAAAACAGATTACCGAAACATATAAAGAACATTGCCGGGATTACCAAGCCTGACGCTTTATTATTCATTAACGCAATGTGTTTTACGGAGAACCGTTTCCTGTGGATGGCAACCTACGATAGCGGATTGATAAAATACGACACAGAATCCGGCAATGCAGAAACATTAAATATCAGCACCGGCAAAGAGTTGATCGCAAATTATCTGTTATGCATCACTCCCGGATCAAAAGGGGATATGTGGATAGGCTCATGGGGAGCCGGCCTTTACCGTGTAGTACAAAGTTCAGGCACCGTCACATCATACCGAAATGCGGCGAATGATCCATGGTCCATTTCCGGCAACATGGTTTATTCGGTACTGGAAACTGTCACTGACAACAAAAGGACACTTTGGGCAGGAACAGAGAACGGGCTTTCTTTCATGCATCCCGATGATAGTTCAGACAAATTCAGGCACATCAAAACGCCCGGCAATTATGTTATGGGACTTACAAACGATAATTCAGGTAATATATGGCTAAGCACGAACAACGGACTGGCACGCCTCAACGTCTCAAACATGAAACTCCGGCGGTTTGATGAAACAGATAACATTAATATCAGAGAGTTTAATCCCGGAGCATGCCTTAAACTTAAAAACGGAAAATTGCTGTTTGGCGGGACCGGGGGATTTGTCATGGTCGATCCCCAAAAGATCAGCACCGACACATACAGGCCACCTATTGTCCTGACCCATTTTAAACTATTCAACAAAGAATACCACTTCGGCACTTCCATCCGGTATATAAAAAAGATAAACCTGTCGCACAATCAGAGTTTTTTCTCTTTCGAATTTGCGGCCCTTGATTTTTCCAGCCCCTCGAAAGTCAATTACTACTACAAACTTAAAGGGCTCGACGAAGACTGGGTAAATGCCGGCACGCGTCGATATGCCATCTACACGAACATCCCCCCGGGAGCCTACACATTTAAAGCCAAAGCAGTCACCGGGTCAGAGGTGGAGAGCAGAAACACTATTTCTGTTGATATCAGGATCAAACCACCTTTCTGGCGCACCTGGTGGTTCATTACATCCATGACTCTGTTAGTGTTGCTGATACTTTACGGTTTGTATCGTTTAAGGATACAAAAGTTTCTTGCGATTGAAAAGCTGCGTGTCCGTATCGCAAGCGACCTTCATGACGACATAGGGACATCGCTTACCAGGATATCGATAACATCGGAACAGATACAGAACAGCAATGACAGGCACAGGATACAATCCTTGTCGGACAACATAGGAGTCACCAGCCGGGAGATCGTTTCTACCATGAGCGACATCGTCTGGTCAATAGATTCACGCAACGACAATCTCTACGACCTTACCGACCGCATGCAGGACCTGGCATACAAACAACTTGTTTCAAAAGACATCAAGGTTAATTTCAAAAAATCGGGTTTTGAAAAAAACAAAAAGATAACGGTTGACAAAAGACAAAACATCTTTTACATTTTTAAAGAAGCTGTAAACAACATCGTAAAACATTCACATGCCACAGAAATTGACATCACCCTTAAAAATGATGCTGACGGTTTTTTTATGGAGATATCCGATAACGGGACAGGTTTTGATGCGGAAAAGATAAAACATGGTAACGGGATACGCAACATGCACATGAGGGCCAAACGCCTCAATGCAAATTTTGAAATAAAAACAGTAGAAGGGACAAAGATAATTCTTGCAATGAGAAAACTTTAAAATATCCCATGTTCATGGGATTGTAAAAATCGATTTTGTGTCGTAATATTAGAGTATGATTAACGTAGCAATAGTTGAAGACGACTCTTTCATCAGAGAGAGCCTGAATGATTTCATTAATGACCAGGAACCCATGCGGTGTATCGCCGCTAAGGACTCCGTTGAGGCATTCATGCACTGGCTTAATGATGAAAATATCCCGGACGTAATCCTTATGGACATAGGGCTTCCCGGGATGTCGGGCATCAGCGGCATAAAACTGATAAAACAAAAATATCCTGACATCAATATCCTGATGCTGACTGTCTACAGCGATTCACACAAAATATTCCAGTCACTTTGTGCGGGGGCTACCGGATATCTTTTAAAAAACACACCTTTCAAAGAGATAAAGGAAGCTATAGAGACGATCCAGGCAGGAGGCTCATATATGTCGCCACAGATAGCCCGTAAAGTGATAGAATATTTCCGAACGGAAACAAAAGAGGAGAAAGACAGGTCGCTTACCTCCAAGGAAAATCAGATAGTTCTGGGACTCGTTGAGGGCTTAAGCTACAAAATGATAGCCGACAACGCGAACATCTCCATAGAAACTGTACGGTCACACATCAAGAATATCTACAAGAAACTTCACGTACACACCAAGGCGGAAGTGATACGAAAATCACTGCAGGGTGAGATATAAAAAAAGGAGGCTAAACGCCTCCTTTATTGTATTAATTCTCTTCTGCCTGCTGCTTTTCATACTCTTTAAGCAGTATATCCTGAATTTCAGGCGGCACCTTGTCGTACTTGGCAAATCTCATAGTGTAGAAAGCACGTCCACCGGTGATGCTGCTCAATGCTGTTGAGTATTTGTTCATCTCCTTCAACGGCACTTTGGCTTTTATGACCTCAAAACCTTTCTCGCTCGACATACCTTCGATGATGGCACGGCGTCCCTGGAGGTCGCTCATCACATCACCCATACGGTCACTTGGCACTTTCACCTCAACATCGTATATTGGCTCAAGGATTTTCGGCCCTGCATTTTTAAATGCCATACTGAAAGCATTACGTCCGGCAAGCTTAAATGAGATCTCATTTGAGTCAACCGGGTGCATCTTTCCATCATAAACACTCACCCTGATATCACGGGCATACGAACCGGTAAGAGGCCCCTCTTCCATTCGCTCCATAATACCTTTAAGAATGGCAGGCATAAATCTGTTATCGATGGAACCGCCTACGATACAGTTATTGAACACTAATTTGCCGCCCCACTCAAGCTCTATCACATCAGTGTTACGGACATTCATCTTAAATTCCTGGCCATCGATCTTGAAAACGGTAGGATCAGGCATACCTTCATAGTACGGCTCAATAATAAGGTGTACTTCGCCAAACTGACCTGCTCCTCCCGATTGTTTCTTATGGCGGTAGTCGGCACGGGCAATTTTTGTAATGGTTTCACGGTAAGGTATCTTCGGCTCAATGAAATGAATAGGTATCTTATCGTTGTTCTCGATCCTCCATTTCATTGTGTTCAGATGGAATTCTCCCATACCATGAACTATCACCTGTTTAAGTTCTTTCGAGTATTCAACGGTCAAAGTAGGATCCTCTTCATGCATTCTTTGAAGCACCTCGCCCAGCTTCTCGTCATCGCCCTCATTATCGGGTTTCAAAGCTGTACGGTATTTTGGATCCGGATACTTTATAGGCTCATAAATATAATCGCAACCTTTCTCATTAAGAGTATGGTTTGTGCGTGTTTCCTTAAGTTTAACTGTAGCGCCAATGTCGCCGGCAACAAGCTCCGGGACTTTTGTCCTGGTATTTCCAGCAACACAGTACAACTGAGACAAACGCTCTTTTGCACTTTTGTTCATGTTGATCAGGTCATCACTCTCTTTCACTCTGCCCGATATCACTTTGAAGAATGACACTTCACCAAGGTGTGGCTCAATACTTGTCTTGAAAACAAAAATAGATGCAGGCCCTGAAGGATCACATTTAACATCCCTGCCGTCCTGTGTTTTTGGAGATGGCATCTCTGAAACCAATGGAACAATGTTTCCAAGGAACTCCATAAGACGACGTACTCCCATATCTTTTTTGGCGGCCACACAGAATAGCGGGAACAGGTCACGGGCAACCATACCTTTTCTTATCCCCTGGCGCATCTGATCTTCATTCAATGTACCCTCTTCGAAAAACAACTCCATCAGGTTCTCATCATTCTCGGCTGCAGCTTCTACGAGTGCATTGTGCAGCTCTTCTGCTTTTGCTTTCTCCTCATCGGGGATATCAAGAATTTCGGGCTCACCTCCATCAGGACCCCATTTGTACATCTTCATTTTCAGAACATCAACAAGGGCATTGAACCCAAGACCTGCATTTACAGGATACTGAACAATAACAACTTTGTTGCCAAATGTTTCCAGCAAAGACTCATGGGTCTGCTCAAAATTTGATTTTTCATGATCCAGGTGGTTGGCCACAAAGATCACCGGCTTTTTATATTCCTCTGTGTAGCGGAACTGATTTTCCGTTCCAACTTCAACCCCCTGTGTTGAATTTACGACCATCAAAGCTGTATCGGTAACATTCAACGAAGTTATTGTTCCGTTGATAAAATCATCGGACCCTGGACAATCGATAAAATTGATCTTCTTACCCAGCCACTCAGTGTAAAGCACTGAAGAAAAAACTGAATAACCATACTCATGTTCTACAGGATGATAGTCAGATACTGTACTGTGATTCTCGACATCCCCCCTGCGATTAATAACACCACCCTCATAGAGCATGCACTCGGCAAGGGTGGTTTTCCCCGAGCCGGCGCTTCCGAGAAGTGCTATATTTTTAATTTCATTTGCTTTATAGATCTTCATCTTATGAAACTTTTAGTTAATAAATATTTGGCTTAAAATGAGTACTGTCAAAATTAGTAATATTTAAATTACTTACAAGTAAAAGTGATGTAAACTTGCCCCTGAAAAATACGCACAATTGCATTTGCCATAAATAATTTATCACTTATGTAAAAGAGGTTGATTTTGTGTTCATTTATCCGTAATTTGAGGAATATCGAATTAACCCTAACTCCCTGTCCAATGAACCTGGAAGGCAATGCAAAGAAGCTTAAGATCATAGTAGGCGAGGATGATGTAGTGTACAGACGCCCCCTGTTTGAAGCTATCTTGTTTGCTGCAAAAAAATACAAGGTTGCAGGTGCAACTGTTTACAAGGGGATAATGTCATTCGGTGCCGGTAGCCTCAACAACAACTCAAAGGTATTCACCATGTCGGACGACAAACCTGTTGTCATTGAAATAATAGACAGAGAGGAGCGTATCGCCGACTTTTCCGAAGTCATCAAGGACCTTTTAAAAAAATCACATTCAGGAGGTATCATCTATGTCGAAGATGTTAATGTTATCTTGTACTCACATACCGATATATCAATAAACAATTACTGACAACATATTTAATTCAAGAAAACATATCATCAACAAAGTAATTGGCAGACAAAAAAAATACAAATTATTCAAACCTCACTTCGGGTGTACGGCAAAATCTACGAAATAAAAATAGCAACATTATTCATCGTACCCATTTCACAAACTGATACTTGACATATCTAAACCACATAAAGCTAAACAAAAGCAAAAAAAACATATGCATGACTAAACCGTAACAATGGTAACTCCGTCCGTAAGGGCGGAGACAGGAATCACGAAAATCAAACGTGGTTGGCGGGATTTTTGACGCGCAGCATTCAAAAATCATGACAACCACACCACGCGATCATTGAGGGGACAGAAAGACTTAGAGTTATAATTGAAAATCATGGGACATGTACCTGCCCGAGCGGGCCTGCCTGTCTAACTGCGTAATAAAGCCGATCTAACTGCATAGTCCGGCAGGCCTGTGCCTCTTTATTGTTCATTCGTGTAAAAAGCTGCATAAAAGTGGATTTTATCGTACGTCCCTCCCATCGCATAAAAAGTTTGTCCGGACAATCCATTTTTAACTATCTTTGGTCAACAAGCCAACTGTAGCTTCTGCAACAATGTCAAATAATTTCGGCTCAAAGGCAAAATGCCGGCAGTAATTATATCCTTAGGGCAAACTTATTAGACCGGTATTTGTTAAAATCAAAAACAGATAATTTTATGAGTCTATCAAAAAAATAATCATCAGTCTCATAGGCGGTATCGCCACAGGACTGTTCTTTGGCGAATACTGTAGTTTCTTTTCATATACAGGCGATGGTTTTATCAGTCTTATGCAGATGACGGTACTGCCTTTCATCATGGTATCGATAATTGCCAACCTGGGACGCACATCCATGTCAGATGGTAAGGAGTTGCTTTTTAAAGGGTTGAAAACCCTGCTCATTCTTTTGTCTTTCGGGGTGGCAGCATTGTTGATACTGCCCCTTTCCATGCCGGAATGGACAGCATCATCGTTCTTTAACCCTTCAACCATTAAATTACCGCAGTCCACAAACCTGCTGGATCTTTACATACCTTCAAATCCGTTCGGGGCTATGGCGAAGAATGTGGTACCTGCTGTTGTACTGTTCAGTATCTTCATGGGGGTTGGACTCTCAAAAGTCAAGAACAAAGATATTCTGATACGGAACCTTGATATCATAGGCGATGCCCTGAACCACATAAACAAAATAGTGGTAAAACTGACTCCTATCGGCATCTTTGCCATCGCAGCCTACAATGCCGGCACTATGACTGTTGATGAACTGCAACGTCTTCATGCCTACATCATAATCTATACCCTGGCTGTACTGCTGCTTGGATTTTACTGGCTCCCTTTGCTCATCTCAGCCACAACAGGCATAAAACCCAAGCAACTTTTTAATGCGACCAAAGACACGCTACTTACAATTTTTGCAACAGGTAAAATAATCATCGTACTACCTCAGCTTATTGACAACATAAAGACACTTTTTGAGGAACAGGGGCACTCGTCGGACGATGTCAAGATCAAAAAGAATGAAATTGCAAAAACACCTTAAAAACGGAACTATCGACATCGTCATGTCAGGCATTCTGCTTAACACAAAAACAATAGAGAGTTACGATGTCAGTGTTCCATACATGGAACAAACAGTTGCATTCATTGTGCCTGATTATCTGAGAAACAAATTCAACTCTTTGGACGAGCTGATGAATAACAAAGACCTTTCTGTTGCTGTAACTGAGAATTATTACAAGGATAAATTAAAGGCATTACTTCCCCAGGCCAAAGGAACAACAATACCAAGCCCAAGGCAATTTTTCAAATCAGGGTATAAAAACAGCGAGGCACTGCTTTACATGGCAGAGGCAGGCTCGGCCTGGACACTTATATATCCGTCATTCTCCGTGGCTATTCCTTACCCGAAGATCATCAAGATACCTATGGTATACCCCCTTCCTATCGATGACCCTAAGTGGAAACAATTTGTTGACACTTGGATATTGCTAAACAAGAACAACGGAACGATAAACACCGTTTTCAATCACTGGATAAAAGGAGAGGGGGCAAACATCAAAGAAAAAAGATGGTCTATTATAAAAGATGTTTTTCACTGGACAGATTAAGAATGATGTAGAATAAGAAAACCGCCCGGATATAATACCCGAAGCGGTTTTCCACTTTTAACCAAACCTAACCCTAAACTTTGAAAAAACTTACATTAATTAGCAATTAAAGATAAGCTTTCTTTTTATTTTTTTAAATTATGATAAGTCGTTTCCCTATGGTGCAAATATAAACCCAAAATGTAAATTTAAGACTCTTTTTGTGTTAAATTACGTTAACCTTTAATATTCGATCTGTCACCTCCGGTACCGGACTATGTAAACGAATGAGATACTCAGGTTTTCCTTGAACTGCAACTTGTCTGACTCGTTAGTATAATACCTCATATGAGTTAATATTCTTGCCGAAAGCCAGACATTGATCTTCATATTCAGTATGGTTTCCCACTCGAACTGAACCTGTTTCTTTTCATCTTGTTTTGCAAAATACTGGTAAAATGCACTAAGGTTGGATGTAAGCAAAAAGTCCTCATTGATTTTCCAGTTAAATGAATTCACTATCGATCCCCCGTTAAGAGCCTCAACCTTTTTCCCGTGAGGAACTCCATATCTTGTCTGATCGACTTTGGCAGTATCCAGCACTATTGTCAATCTTGATGTGAGGGGAGATATCATTAGGGAGAAGTTATGTTTTTTAAGCTTAAAGTCCATCCCGACTGCAAAAGCCCAGTAAGCAGGAGAAAAGAATGATGATATCGGGTGTTCTTTGTCCACATCACTGCTTTCATAGCCATTAAAGAACTGAGTCTTGAAGTTGGTATATCCACTATAATACCACTTTTCAGAAGCGTTGAGCCCAAACTTTGAGTTCAGTTCTATGAGGTCATCGTTTACCCGAAGTTTTGAATCCTGCGAACCGATGAAGCCAATCTTGTGTATCCCAAAATTCTCCCAGGTATATTTGTCCATCTTGTAAATTGCCTTAATACGCAAATCACTAAGAACAGAGATAGAGCTTTCACCCCCCTTGACCCAGTTGGAAAGATACCCCTGAGACAATTGCACATTCTCTATTCCTTCATAAACCCATGGAGTTTTTATCTTTTGTAATTTTTCTATCTTTTTATGAGTATTGTAGTCATATCTCGACTGCAGAAGTTTTAACAGGTCCTGTTCCGATTTTTTTGATGCAAGATACCCTCTGTCAACAAATTTATGAGGCTCCGGAATTTCATGCCAGTTAAACTTAACATTCCCAGGCGAATATATTGGTGCTTCGGAAATGATCTCATATATCGGATCATCATGATTAAATTCAGAACTAATCTTTCGGCTAAATTGCCTTAAGTTCATGAAATCTTCATATTCATTAAGCTTTTTCTGAAATATGGGTGTAGGCTTGAATTCTATAGGTTTATAATCGGGCAGTTTATACATCAGGTCAAGGGTATAAGGCTTGTACTCCCTTTTCTCCAGGGGCTTCCAGAATATAGATAAATTATACGGATTGAATTCCTTTCTGTCAAGCAGGTAAACACGGTCACTATATGTCTGAAGCCGCAACTTTGTCAGAAGAGGGATAACAGTATCGATCTCATATTTATATTTCTCTTTTAATTTTAATTCTTGTGAAAAACCAAAATCAATATCCACAAAAAACAATAGCCCGAAAAAAATAATTACCCATTTTGGCTCAAAAATTCTCATAAAAGATCTATCAATTTAAGACACAGTTCCTCTAACGCAAAGATAATTCTTTAATCCAAATTACATGCAAAAAAAGCAGTACAAAGATTTGCATCCCTGTACAGCTTTACACCTATGAAAAAACTACAATAACCTACATCATTCCTTTCTGTTTTCCCTTTCTTTGTTCCTTCAACTCTTTCATCCGCTGTTTGTACAATTTAAACTGTTCCTCACTAAGAGTTTTTTTGAGTGCCTTATCTTTTTCCTGCCTGAACCTTTTCATTTCAGCCTGCATGTCCTCTTTATCTCCTCAGTGTTTTTCCATCGCGGCTCTCATATTCTTCATTGCCTCAAGGTTTATGTTATACACTTTTGTTTCCTGTTCAGTGCTTAACTTTAATTCATCTTTCATCCAGGATGTCTGCTGCTTGGCCATATCTTCAGGTGTACGCTTTTGTTTATTCTGGCTTAACGAATTTAAAGTTCCCATCAAACTGAAAATCGTTACCAGTAATGTGATCTGTAATACTTTCATAACTTCAATTTTAATTGTTTATAGATATAGACGACAATTTAGGAAATATCCTGTGCAAGTCGTTTGATTATTTTTCTTTTTTTATCACGATCATTAAAAACAAAGCCTGACAGCATTTTTTCTTATCTTTAAAAAACAATTTTTCATTCACCGCTCATGGAACTCATACATGAAAAAAGCATAGAAATAACACCCGGACAATGTGATCCTTCAGGACAACTATCATTGATAACCCTGCTTGATATGCTGCAAACTGCGGCAGGAGAGCATGCCGACATTCTTCATTTCGGGATAAAAGACCTCAACAAAGGGAATGACACCTGGGTATTGTCCCGGTTACGTGTAGATATACCGCATTGGCCACAAAAAGGAGATACGGTCAGGCTTAAAACCTGGCCTAAAGGTGTTGACAGGCTGTTTGCCATCAGGGATTTTATTCTCTCTGACTTATCGGACAAAACACTTGTACGTGCAGCATCATACTGGCTCATCGTTGACAGAGTTACCAAAAGGCCAAAAATCCCGGGCAATGTTTTCCGCGACCGTATTTACCCTGACCTGTCGGCCATAGATGACAAAATTGATAAAATCCCCGCTCCGCAAGATATTCTTTACCGATCAACAGTAAAAACATCTGAAAAGGAAGTTGACATCAACGGACACATCAACAATGTATGGTATGCCAAATGGTTCATCGAGGCCCTGCCGGATACCATCAAAAATGAAAACAGCATATCATCTTTCGAAATAAATTACCTTTTAGAGGTTTTTGCTAATGAGTCCCTTGATATTGAGACAGGCACACTTAACAACACCGACAAACAACTCTTCGGCAGCATCAAACGAGCCGGCAAAGAGGTTTGCAGAACAAAAATAACTTTTTAATAAAGCGGTTGATTACATGGTTGTCGGATAATCTCCTTGCATTGCACTGCCCATCATGGCAAAAATTGTTCCCCATAACAAAAATATTATAAGATAGGTAATTATCATCCACAAAAGCATTGCAGTAGCCCAGTTTTTACGTGCCACATTGGTCTTGTCCAGCATCCAGACAATGAGCATCACAAATCCCACAATGGGGATACCTGCAACTAAGACATAAAGCATCCATTGCCCAACCGAGGGTACATTTCTTTCGTAATCCATTTTTTTGAATTTTAATTAATATTCTGTTCAACAGTTCCCTGTTTCTTTATTTTTCTTATCCTTATCAGTTCATCTTTGTTCAGCCCCGCTTTTTCTTCCAGATCATAATCGTCCTGTAAACCTAACCAGAATTTTGCAGAGTTCCCAAAATAGGAACCAAGTCTTAAGGCAGTATCAGCAGTAATACGCCTTTGGCCTTTAAGGATTTGAGATATTCTGGTTTGCGGAATATTAAGGTCTTTTGACAATCTGTATGCCGATATTTTTAAAGGTTTCATAAATTCCTCCTTTAAAACTTCTCCCGGATGAATATTTTTCAGTTTTTCCATAATTCCTAATCTAATGATAATCCGTTACTTCAACATCGTATGCATTGTTATCAATCCATTTAAACACAATTCTCCACTGATTATTTATTCGAATACTGTAAAAATCTTTTGCCTTTCCACTTAATTTCTCAAGCCGGTTAGATGGCGGAATAAGCAAATCATTTATGTTTTGCGAGTTATTAATCATTCTTAACTTTCTCCTTCCTACCTGCTGTATCTGCAGAGGAATTCCTTTTACTCTATCTCCTCTCCATATCCTTTCCGTATTTTTTGATCCGAATGAAACAATCATGACGCACCACATTACTAACGTTAAAGGTAAGTAAAGTTATTTGCAAAAGCAAAAAACATTTGAAGATCAGTAGCCATAAAAGGAACAAAAACATAGATGAAGATCCAAGTTAAGCCACGGATGCACGAATGGAAATGCACGGATAGAA
>JALVJU010000272.1 GCA_027034005.1 Marinilabiliaceae bacterium | reverse complement strand
CTGTTTTATGATTTTATGGGCAATGCCGGCCCCAATGCTGCACACCTGGCCCTTGCCGAGATGGAGAAAATGGGATACCTGCAGGCCGTTATCACACAGAATATCGACAACCTGCACCAGAAGGCAGGCAATACCACGGTATGGGAATTTCACGGCAATTCACGCGACCTTGTGTGCATGGGATGCGGAAGGAAGAAGAGCGTTGCCGAACTTGACCTCAACATCCTGCCGCCTAAATGCGACCACTGCGGAAGAATACTGAAGCCCGACTTTGTATTTTTCGGCGAATCCATTCCGGAACCTGCCATGTCAAACTCATTTGCAGAAGCCGGCAAAGCGGATGTTTTCATTTTAATAGGCACTACAGGAGAGATAATGCCGGCATCGATGATACCATTTAAGGCAAAAGAGAACGGCAAAAAAATAATCGAGATAAATATTTCGGAGTCGAATTACACCTCTATCGCGGATGTGTTCCTACAAGGCAAGGCAACCGAGATGATGGCCCTGTTGGCCGAGGAGCTCCGAAAAACACTTACCTGACATTTTTAATTCATCTTTTTACTGAAATGCAAGGAGAGAACAACAGAAAAGATACGGATAAAAACCTTGACGAGGTGATAACATTCACTCCGATAGGATATTTCAAAACGGATTACACTACTGATACAGGCGGCCCCCGCCAGGGAGTTTTACGGCCTGACGGAAAAGGTGAGATACATCTTAAACCGGAGTACCGGGAAGCCCTAAAGGACTTAGGCCTTTTTGAGTACATCATCGTACTTTACCACTTCAACACCGCCGGACAGTGGAAGCCCGTTGTCAACCCGCCCGCATCATCGCATGAGCATAACTTCGGGCTCTTCTCCACACGCAGCCCCAAACGCCCAAACCCCATCGGGTTTTCAATCATCAAACTGGAAAAGATAGAGGACGGCGTTCTGTACGTGTCCGGCATCGATGCTTTCGACGGCTCTCCCGTACTCGACATAAAACCCTATCTTCCATCCGTCGATTGCATCAAAAGCGAGAGGAATGAACTTGTGGAGAGCTATCTCGGTCACCACGACGAAGATTTCATAACGGATAAAAAGTTTTACAAATAAAACGGACAGCCATGCTAAGCCACACCACCCACATCCGCACCCGTTACGGCGAAATTGACCAAATGGGCTATGTTTATCATGCCAACTATGTCAGCTACTGCCATGAGGGCCGCACTGAACTGATGCGCAGGCACGGCATCAACGACCAGGTCCTGGAAGCAAATAACATAATGCTCCCTGTGGTCAGGTTCAACATCGATTACAAAAACCCGTCACGGTACGATGACCTTCTGAAAATAGAGACAACGCTGACCGAGATAAAAGGCCCGAAAATGAGGTTTGAGTTCGCAGTAACCAACGAGGATGGTTCTTTGGTATGCAAGGCCTGCTCTGTCGTTGCTTTTGTCACAGCCGATAAAAGAAAACCCATACGCATACCAAAACTTGTAAAGGATGCTTTAGGTCTTGAATAAAAATTTTATTTAGATTAGTTTTAAATAACAAAGGTTTTTTGTTTCTTTGCAAAAGAAAATTCATTCAGTTCCAACAACTGAACTACACACAATTTAGAAAACCATGAACAAAACGGCAACGTTTTTTACCGAAAAAGCAAGGGTAAAAAGAGCAAGGAATTGTTGTTTTAAAAAACGGATCATGATCAAAAAAGGTCCGAAAAGGATTCGTGCCTGTCCGATTGAACTCTAACATACCATACCGGCTTTAGTTTTCAGCCGAAAATACACATTCACAAACATATTTGTTTTTTAAGCACAGAAAATCATCTGTGACAAAACGCCTGTACACCGTTTCAGAATAATAAAAAAACGGTCATAGCTGTTTGTGCAATAAAAGTAAATGTTTGCGAAATTCATATTCTCATTATTTCAATAATAATGAGAGTTACTTTTTATGTCAATTTTTAAAGACTTATAAAAAATGAAAGAAAAAATACAATATTTCCCTATTACGGCATTCTCAATTATAATGGGTCTGTCGGGAATTTCTATTGCATTTGCAAAATTTTACCACATGCAATGGCTTCCCAGAATTTTTTACGATACATTTTTGTTTTTCACATTAGGCCTGTTCTTGTTTTTCGTATTCATGTACGGTAAAAAGGCCATTTTGCATTTTGAAGAAGTAAAAACAGATTTTAATCACAGGATAAGGATAAACTTTTTCTCG
Organism: Marinilabiliaceae bacterium; assembly: GCA_027034005.1. GTDB lineage: Bacteria > Bacteroidota > Bacteroidia > Bacteroidales > Marinilabiliaceae > JAADEM01. Next base: position 2,567 of record JALVJU010000272.1, on the reverse strand, counting down.
GCAATAACGATATCATTTCTTTTGTTGTCCATTGCCTTTATGTTTTATTGGCCCATACTGTCACTTGTGTTTTGGTGGATAGGTGTTTTGTCCCATACCATCATAATGCTGTACACAATAAGTTTTTGGATACAACACAATTTTGAAATACATTTTATGAACCCTGCATGGTTTATCCCGGTAGTAGGAAATATTCTTGTTCCCGTTGCGGGAGTTGAATATATGCCAAAATTGTTTTCGTTTATTTATTTTGCAATAGGTTTCTTCTTTTGGATAATCCTTTTTGCTATTTTTTTAAACAGAGCGATATTCCATCACCAGATGCCGCAAAAGTTCATTCCAACACTGTTTATCCTGATAGCTCCTCCTGCCATAGGATTCATAGCATACATCAGGATAGCACAAAGCTGGGATGGTTTTGCACTTTTCCTGCTTTTTATAGCATATTTTTTTACTGTGCTTCTTTTGTTTCTTTATAAAAGTTTTGTAAAAATCCGTTTTTATATTTCCTGGTGGGCATTTACTTTTCCCATAATGGCTATTACAATTGCATCTGTAGTGGCTTTTCAAGTATCGCACGAAAACTTTTTTAAATACCTTGCTTTTATGTTTTTAGGCATAGCATTATTTATCATAGGGCTTGTGACCTGGAAAACATTATTGATGATAAAAGCAGGAGAAATGTGTGTGGAAGAAGAATAATAAACATATTTAATAATAAAAAAATAAGACAAAATGAAAACAAAAATAGCAATCATAGTATCATTGATATTCGGAATTTTAATCGGTGTGATTTTCACTGCCATAACAATAAACATATCGGCAAAACCAATGCTTGTAAAAGAATTTAAAAGCCCGTATGATTTTGAAAAAACTGTCAGTGTAATAACCGACCGCATTAACAATAAAAAAGGATGGCATGTTACAAACGTAATAGACCAAAATAAAGCAGTATCGGAAAACGGTGGTTTCCCAATTGGTAATTTTAAGATAATAAAATATTGTCACGGCGCTTATTCGGCTGAAATGCTTAAGACCGATGACAGGAAAAAAATCGGTGTCATGATGCCTAAATCATTTGCAGTATATCAAAAATCAGACGGACAGGTATATGTGTCCACAATGAACGGAGCGGTTATCGGCAAACTGTTTGGCGGAGTCGAAGAAAAAATAATCGAAGAAAGTTCTTTGGAAATAGAAGATATTATGCGATTTATTAATCTTAAATTTACATTGTATTAATATCTGTAACAAACCGCAGGGATAAAAACATTTTAGTGCCTTTCTTTTTATCCCTGCGGCATAAAAACATACTCATGAAACTCACAGTACTCACAGAAAACACGGCAGGCGGAAAACTCGGTGCTGAACATGGCCTTTCCTGCCTCATCGAACATGACGGTAAAACTATTTTGTTCGACACAGGCCACTCCGACCTCTTCATCAAAAATGCCGGAAAACTTGGATACGACCTTTTGCGGGATGTTGATGCCGTTGTCCTGAGCCACGGCCACTGGGACCACGGCGACGGGTTAAGGTATATCTCAGGGAAACAGCTTATAACTCATCCAACTTCTTTCATAAAGCGATACCGGAAAGCCGACAGGTCGTACATAGGGCTGGCATTGACAAGAGATGAGATAGAAAAGAAATTCGACCTGAAAACATCAACTGCACCGTATCACATAACAGGAAACATTATTTACCTTGGAGAGATACCCCGCAACAATGATTTTGAAGCACAAACCACCACATTTGAAGATGAGGACGGCAAAAATGATTTTGTTCCTGATGACTCCGCTATCGCCTTTATATTGGGGGATGAGATTGTTGTCGTCACAGGTTGTTCCCATTCGGGAATAACGAATATTACAGAGTATGCCCGAAAGGTTACGGGAATCGAAAAGGTAAAGGCTGTAATCGGTGGGTTCCACCTGAAAAAGAACAACCATCAGACACGAGAAACAGTTAAATATTTCAGAGACCTTGGCGTCAAAGAGCTCCATCCCTCTCACTGCACGGAACTGCCTGCGTTGTCGGTCTTTCACGAGGAGTTTGGTATAGAACAGGTAAAAACAGGTAACAGATACACCTTTTAAAGAGGAAGATGGGCAACACATCATTTATTTTCAAATGTAAAAAATGTGGCTGGCAAGGAACGGAAGACAAACTAGATTCTGAAATTGTAGACACCTGCCTGGGCGATGACCCGGTCTGGATATGTCCTGAATGCGGCAGTTACGAGATAGTTTGCACATACCGGACCGCAGATGAAGAAGGAGACAACTCATAGAAATGAAATTCCCTGGTTAAACTTTGTGAAAAAACATCCTATTGCTGAAAACCTGCTCTATTTGTCCCCCTTAATATTTATCTTCGCAGAAAAAAGCAATGGAACTTCTGCATCAGAGCTATTTTGCACTTTTCGTCATAATCGGATTAACCCACATTGCAGCTATAAATTCATAATTTCCTGATATCAAGGCGAGTTATTTTTTGAAATTCCCCCAGGTACCACTACGGATTTTTTACGGTAGAATGGTATGGTTTTGTACCCCATCAGCTCA
>JALVJU010000271.1 GCA_027034005.1 Marinilabiliaceae bacterium | reverse complement strand
GATGATGAAGATAAGTGGCACTATGGGGTAAAGGGGCGTTTTGAACGGTCTCTTGGCATCTTTGCGTTTAATGCGGAACATTATCACGATCACGGCTGTAAGGAAAAAGAATATCCAGTCGATGAAGGTAACATAGGTGATAACTGCTTCAAAAGTTCTCCACATGAAAAGTATTATCAAAGCCCAGATGCTTTGTGCGATGATGGAGTTTACCGGAGTGTTGTACTTCGGATGTATCTTTGTCAGTTTCTTGAAAAACAGGCCGTCGTTTGCCATTGCAAAGTAGATTCTTGGTCCTGACAAGGTATCAACGAGTGCAGTACCGAACGTGGAAATAGCAATGAGGATGGCAACAAGCAGCCCGCCTACAGGAAGGACCGACGCCAGTGCATCGGCAGCAAGACTTTCGGAATGTGCTATCTCGTTAACCGGCATCAGGAACATGTAGGCCATGTTTGTGAGTATGTAAACGAGCAGGACGATAATGGTCCCGTAAACCATGGCCCTCGGGATATTCCTGTTCGAATTCTTTGCTTCGCCTGCCAGGAATGAAGTGTGATGCCACCCTCCGAACGACCACAACACCCCTATCATGGCAAGTCCGAAAGCTGTGATTCCGTTCATGCTGCCTGATCCCGTAACGGAGACATTCTCACTCATGGCCATGTTTGAGTAAATACCCATCGAAAGGCCAATAATGATGATAAGGAGGATGCCTGCCAGTTTTAGAAGGGAGAACGTGTTGGTGGTCATTTCCACAATTTTCACCCTGAAAATGTTGATGACCGTGACGGTTACTATCAGCAGGGCTGAAACTATAACTTTCCCTGTTACCGTAAGCGGAAAGATGTATCCCAGGTAAGTGGCAAATGCGATAGAGAGGGCTGCCACCGTTCCTGACATGATGACCGTAAAATATGCCCACCCGTACAGAAACCCTATGTAATCACCGTATGCTTCTTTCAGATAAACGTAAATGCCTCCCGTTTTGGGGAACATACCTCCAAGTTCACCAAGCGTTAAAGCTCCGGTGAGTGCAAGAATGCCTCCGAGAACCCATGCCATGAGTATCAGCCCCGAATTGGGTATGTAGGATGCTATCTGGGAAGGGGTGAGAAATATTCCGGAACCGATGACCGAGCCGACAGCTACCATTGTCAGTCCGAACAGGGAGAGGTCTTTACGCAGGGTTTTCATGTTGATTAGAGAGGTTAAGGTTTAAAAAACTCATGAACTGAACTTTAAAAATGCAAATATTATTCATGTTTTAAAAGTTATTTTCATAATTCCGTTTTATTAGTAATGCTTTTTATATTTTTGCAATCAGGATATGGCAAAGACTTATCAAAAAACAGCAAGAAGAAAACTTCGCAGTTCTTATTTCACTACGATCATCAGTATTGCGCTGGTGCTGTTCGTTTTGGGAATAATTGGTCTGTTGCTGCTTAATGCCAACAGGCTTTCCATCTACGTGAAAGAGAACCTTGGCTTTACCATACTGCTTAAAGACAATGCCCGTGCGGCAGAAGTCAAACGGCTTGAGAAGGTCTTGAAAACATCCGATTTCATTAAGTCCACCGAGTACATAGACAAGGACAAGGCTGCCAAAGAGCTTGAACAGGAGCTTGGTGAGGATTTTGTTGATTTCCTCGGCTACAACCCGTTGCTGTCATCTATCGACGTGAAGTTGTATGCAGATTACACCAGCCCCGACAGCATTGCGAAAATAGAGAAGATACTGCTTGAATTCCCGCAGGTAAAGGAGGTTTACTATCAGAAAAACCTTGTGCACCTTGTGCATAAAAATGTAAACAGGATATCAATGGTGCTCTCCGTGTTTGCCTTTTTGCTTTTGACTATAGCCATTGCTTTGATAAACAACACTATCAGGCTTTCTGTTTATTCGAAACGATTTTTGATTCGCACTATGCAGCTTGTGGGGGCAACAAAAGGGTTCATCCGAAAACCGTTCCTCGTCAAAAGCATAATACATGGACTGGCAGGGGCTGTGATAGCAATTGTTCTGCTGTCAGGCCTGATATATATATCGAGTAAGGAGCTGTCGGAAGTAGTAGGGTTTCAGAACCTTGACCTGATATTTATTCTGTTCGGCATAGTGATATTGCTGGGAATACTTATCACATTTATATCGACATATTTTTCAGTAAATAAATATTTGAGACTAAGTACAAACGAGTTATATTTTTAAAAATAGAGATTATGGCAAAGAAAGGATCAAATAAAGAGTTTGAATTTGCTCTTAGCAAAGAAAATTACATACTGCTTGCAATAGGGTTTGCAATAATTATCATAGGTTTTATGCTAATGATAGGAGGCAGAAGTAATGACCCCAATGTGTTTAACGGTGAGGAGCTATACAGCTTTCGAAGGATAACACTTGCACCACTTATCGTGCTTTTTGGTTTTATCTTTGAGATATACGCGATAATGAAAAAGCCAAGATCGGAAAAATAAACAAACCTTTAAATTGTATTCATGAGTTGGTTAGAGGCATTTATCCTTGCTGTTGTTGAGGGACTTACTGAATTTTTGCCGGTTTCGTCCACCGGCCACATGATCCTTACAGAGGGTATCATGGGCATGAAATCGAATGATTTTGTACAAGCATTCATTATTAATATCCAGTTTGGAGCGATCCTTTCGGTAGTAGTACTTTACTGGAAACGCTTTTTTCAGTCGCTGAAATTTTATTACAAGCTGTTCGTGGCCTTTCTGCCTGCCGCGGTTTTTGGATTGTTGCTCAACGACTACATTGAAGCGGCGCTTGAAAGTGTTTATGTTGTGGCCGTGATGCTGGTGATAGGAGGAGTTATTCTTGTCTTTGTTGACCGCTGGTTCAAGAACCCGTCGGAAAACCAGGAAATAACTTACCCGAGAGCCCTCAAGATAGGAATGTTTCAGGTACTTGCCATGATACCCGGTGTGTCTCGTTCGGCAGCTACCATCATCGGTGGAATGACGCAGAAGCTAACCAGAAAGACGGCTGCTGAGTTCTCGTTCTTCCTTGCCGTACCGACAATGTTCGCAGCTGCAGGCTACAAAACGTTGAAAAATTATGAGGCAATAAATACCGATAACATTAGCATACTAATTTTTGGCAATGTTGTCGCATTCATTGTGGCGCTTTTTGCCATCAAGTCTTTCATCAACTATCTTACAAAGCACGGGTTCGCAGTTTTCGGGTATTACCGCATAGTGATAGGGTTGCTGATACTCATCCTTTATGCTTTTGGTGTAGACTTATCCGTTGCATGACAATGATTGATTTTCTCTCCGGTGAGGTCCTTCTCATCGATAAACCGCTTAACTGGACATCCTTCGATGTAGTAAACAAGATACGTTATCTGTTGAAGCATCATCTCGGAATAAAAAAAATAAAGGTGGGGCATGCAGGAACGCTAGATCCGCTTGCCTCCGGCCTTGTGATCGTGTGCACGGGTAAATTCACAAAAAAGATAGATGAATATCAGGGGATGACAAAAGAATATATTGCAAATGTACGCTTCGGCGCCACTACGCCTACGTACGACCTTGAGTCGGAACCGGACGGTACGTTCCCTTTTGAACATATCGGCAAAAATGATCTGAAGAATGTTTTGACTGAGAAATTCTCGGGTGAGATAGAACAGGTCCCGCCTGCATTCTCGGCGATCAAAGTAAAAGGACAAAAAGCGTATGAACTTGCCAGGAAAGGAAACAAGGTGGAACTGAAGTCACGCAAGGTCACAATCCACAACATTGATATCACCCGTTTCGACATGCCTGATGTCACACTTGACATAAAATGCAGCAAAGGAACGTATATCCGCTCCCTTGCGCATGACATAGGGAAAGCCCTTAATTCGGGTGCACACCTGACAGGCCTGAGAAGGACCTGCATAGGAGACTTTTCGGTCGATGACGCTATAAACATTAACGATCTGGAAAAAAAGCTTTTTGGAAGCTGAAAACATGGCTTCATAATGATATCCCCATCAGTTTCTGTTTTCTTGAATATTTATTGTGTTTTGTATGATTAAATTGGCCGTTCTTCAATGTTTTTCATGATTTTTTATTAATTTAGAGAACAAACCAAACACTAATATTCTATCTGATTTTATGCAGATATTAAACAGTCTCAGATACATAACAGGAGATCCGGAAGAATTCAGTCTGCAGCACAGATTGCTCAATGCATCTCTCTTTGCAGTTATTATCCTCAATATTATCGCTTTACTTACCAACATCACTTTACAACTTTTCTGGGGCATCAATGTGCTGGATGTTTTTACCATAGTGTTTTTTACGATCATACTGGTTTATTCGAAAAAGGCAAAAAAACAAAGGTTTGTGGAACTTACAGCTTTGGGATTTCTTATTCTGGTTTATACACCCATAATGTGGTTCCTAAACGGCGGATCTAACAGCTCATTTCAGTATTACATACCTTTTATCATTATCGGCATCCATGTTTCTGCCACAGTGCGGTCAAGGAGGATACTTATACCTATGATGATAGCCGTTTCCGTTTTTTTAATTGGGCTGGAGTACTTTCATCCTGAATGGATAGTTGCATATGATAGCAGATTTGCAAGGTATGCCGATCTGATGAGCGGATTGTTTATCTCTCTTACAGGTATTTATATTTTTGCCAACGTATATTTCAATCAGATAGTGGAGGCGAATAACAAGCTGCAGCAGCAGAACGATCATTTAACAAAGATCAAAGAAGACCTCCTTTCATATCAGCAAAAAATAAAAAGACAAAATACGGAACTGGAAGAGAAGAACAAAAAGC
>JALVJU010000270.1 GCA_027034005.1 Marinilabiliaceae bacterium | reverse complement strand
TAGCGACATTGATTTGTATGTTGTTACAAATGATGATTTTATCCCTCAGTCCTGGAGGGAAAAAAGCCGAGTATATCAAAAAGTAGCCAAAAGTATTCAGAATATTCTCAGGAAGTATCCTACCGATCTGATTGTTCATACAAAAAAGATGTATCAAAAAGCAATTGATACAAATCACTTTTTTATAACAGAGATAGAAGAAAAGGGGATAAGGATATATGGCTGATTTTAAAGAATGGTTAAAGCTTGCTTATGCTGATGTGTTAACATGTGGAGAGATTAAGGATAATAGTATTCTGACTAATATGATGGCATTCCATGCACAACAGGCTGTAGAGAAATCTTTGAAATCTTTGTTGGCCTTTCACAAAAGAAAGATACCCAAAACACACTCACTGAACAATCTGTTTGAATTATGCAGGGAATATATAGATGTGCCTGATGAAGAGATTGTGAATGTACTGGATGAACTTTATATAGAATCAAGATATCCGGGAGATATGGGTATTTTGCCAAATGGTAAACCTACACTCTCAGAAGCCAATGAATTTTATATCTTTGCAAAGGATTTTTTCAGTGATGTTTGTAAACTTTTGGGTGTTGGGGAAAATGAAATTAAAGAATAATGGTTTAGTTTGAGCTATACCTAGTAACAGTTTGAAAATTAATAACTAAAAATATGAGTGATCAGGAAAATAAAGATCTGCAAAATAACGGAAACGGTGATTATTCAGCGAGCAGCATAACCGTTCTTGAAGGTCTTGAGGCAGTAAGGAAAAGGCCGGCGATGTATATCGGTGATATCAGTGAGAAAGGGCTGCACCATCTTGTGTACGAGGTCGTGGATAACTCCATCGATGAGGCATTGGCGGGTTACTGTACCAGGATCGATGTGATCATCAATGAAGACAATTCGATAACAGTAAAGGATAACGGCCGTGGTATCCCTGTTGACCACCATGAGAAAGAGGGCAAGTCTGCGCTTGAAGTGGTGATGACAGTGCTTCATGCCGGAGGTAAGTTTGACAAAGGTTCTTACAAAGTGTCCGGTGGTCTGCACGGTGTTGGTGTTTCCTGTGTGAATGCCCTGTCAACAGATTTGCGGGCTGAGATTCACCGTGACGGAAAGATATATGTTCAGGAGTATAAGATCGGTAAGCCTGTTGGCCCGTTGAAAGAGGTCGGCGAGGCAAATGATACCGGTACTATCGTTACCTTTAAGCCGGATGACTCGATATTCATCACTACACAATACAAGTATTCGATACTTGCCAACAGGCTTAGGGAGCTTGCATTTTTGAATAAAAGGATCGAGATTAACCTGACCGATAAGAGGGAAAAGGATGAGAACGGAGAGTACAAGCATGACCGTTTTTACTCAGAGCGAGGCCTGGAGGAGTTTGTTGAGTTTATCGATGAGGCCAGGGAAAAGCTTATCGATGATATAATTTATATCGATACCGAGAAGAACGGGATTCCCGTTGAGATAGCAGTTCAATACAACACCTCTTTTG
>JALVJU010000269.1 GCA_027034005.1 Marinilabiliaceae bacterium | reverse complement strand
GTGGTGTTTAAAAATACTGACAAGGGGCTTTACGAGAGGCGTGTGATACGCAAACGCCCCGGCACTGTGGCTGTTGCAGCTTCCATTCAGCACAAGTACGGCATCAAGGTAGTGCCTCACATCATCTGCAGCGGTTTTACCAAGAGTGAAACGGAGTATGCACTTATCGACCTTAATTTCCTGGGTATTCATGATATCCTTGTCCTGCGCGGGGACAACTCACAGAAAGAGCGTTTTTTCAAACCCGGCGAAGAGGGAAACAAATATGCCATCAACCTTATCAATCAGATAAACGATTTGAACCAGGGCAAGTTCCTTGACGGCACACTGATGGACCCTTTCGAAACACCATTTAGTTACGGTGTGGCAGGATATCCTGAAAAACACGAAGAGGCGCCGAACATGGAGTCTGACCTTTTCTGGCTTAAGCAGAAAGTTGATGCAGGGGCTGAATATGTTGTAACGCAGATGTTTTTCGACAACGAGAAATATTTTGAGTTTGTTGACCGTTGCCGTGCCATGGGAATAAACGTGCCGATAATTCCGGGGCTGAAACCGATAACCATCAAGAACCAGCTAACTGTGCTTCCAAAGATATTCCATGTAGATATTCCTGAGCCGTTTGCAAAAGAGCTGCGCAAATGCAAGGACGATGAGGAGGTTAGACAGGCAGGTGTTGAGTGGTGCACAATGCAGGCACAAGAACTTAAAGATGCCGGTGTCCCGATGCTGCATTTCTATACCATGATGGCCTCGAAAAGTGTGCAGCAGGTGGCTAAGGCAGTGTTTTAAAAAAACAGCGTCGCAACTTAAAAGTTGTGACGCCGGTAATCTTCTTTTGCTACCTTTTTTGTCCGCAAGAGATATAATTTTTCTAATCGAATCAATTGCGGAATTTTGGTGCTACTTAAATTTCTTCATGTACTTTTTCAGCACGTCTTTGTGCACAGTGAAGCCCATCATTTTCAGCTTCACATAGTCTTCGCTGAAGAAATAATATCCGAACTCGGGCTTATCCTCGCCAATGTTCCTTGAGCCGGAGCTTGAATCTTTTATCAAGTACCACATCTTACCATCTTTGTCTTTCATGTACCCCATCATATGCATACCGTGGTCGTCTGTGGTCGTGCCGTTGGAGAATCTGAACTGACGTGCATCATCGTTGATGAATGCCGACGGGATATCAAAATCGGGGATTAGGGCCACATTGGTCTCACGTGAGAACCCTGCTTCGGAAACGTCACCACCAATGCTCATGGTATAACCTTTCTCAATGGATTTGTTGAGTATGTTCATGAAATCATCGAGGGGAACATTGTAGTAGTCCTTGCTGTGCCACCAGTTGTCAGGCACTTCGTATTCCACCTGTTTCCAGAACGGCTTTTGCAGGTACGACAACACCTCGACATAATCATCAGGGTTCAGCTTCAGATAATCTTTTAAGAAAGTTTTTGGAGTGTAGTGCTTTCCCTTGTAGTCAAACTCGGTGGGAGGTGTGCCCATGTAATGGTTCA
>JALVJU010000268.1 GCA_027034005.1 Marinilabiliaceae bacterium | reverse complement strand
GATCTGAACACTTATCTGGGAACTACAAGTAATAATTTTGGTTTCTTCAGCCTTACGCTTCCTGCCGGTGAGGTGTCATTTAACGCTTCTTACATAGGATACGATAAATATGTTTCTTCTTTTGATCTGGAGAAGGATACCGTATTAAACATATACATGGTTCCCAAAGCCGAATTACAGGAGGTGGCTGTCATGGGGGTGCGGATACCGGTCGAGATCAAAAGCACATCGACTGGAACGGTGGACATGCCCATTGATCAGATTCGAAACATGCCTGTTTTTATGGGTGAGATAGATGTGCTCAAAAGTATCCAGATGCTGCCCGGGATACAGAGTGGCGGTGAGGGTTTCAGCGGATTGTATGTGAGGGGAGGAGGGCCTGACCAAAACCTGGTCTTGCTGGATGATGTTCCCGTGTACAATGTGGGACACCTGTTCGGGCTGTTTTCCATTTTTAATGCTGATGTCATTAACAAAGTCTCCATTGTGAAAGGCGGGTTCCCTGCACGGTTTGGAGGCCGGTTGTCATCGGTTGTGGATATAAGGACTTACGATGGCGATGGAAATAAGTTTAACGGTTCGGCAAGTATCGGTCTCTTGTCATCAGGCGTGGCGGTGAACGGCCCCATCATTAAAGATAAACTTTTGTGTTCACTTTCGTTCAGGCGTACCTACTTTGACCTGATCGCTGCACCTTTTCAGGCAAAAAGGGATGAGAAGAGTAAGTATTATTTTTTCGATCTTAACGGAAAGATAAGTTATTACATGTCGGATAAAGATAAGTTTTATCTCAGTTCGTACTGGGGCAAGGATGAATACAGGGTGAAGTACAATACAAGGGAGATCGGCACGGGTGACCCTGACGATCCGGTGAGGAAGATCAAGGATGACCGAAATTCGGGGTGGGGAAATGTTATTGTTTCATCAAAATGGAACCACCAGTTCGGCGATAAGTTTTTTTCAAACCTTACTGCTATTTACAGTGATTACAGGTTTTATACAAGTCAGACACAGAACTATCAGCTTGGTGAGAGGTGGAATTATATCTATCAGAAGTATTTCAGCGGGATAAGGGATTTTGGGGCAAAGCTAGATCTGGACTATATTCCATCGGCGAAACACTATCTTCGCTTTGGGGGAAGTTACACCCAGCACTCTTTTTATCCCGGCATCGATGTCGTTGTCAGTGATATCGACAACATATCACCTGTGGATACAATTTATGGAGGCAATTACCTGACACGTCCCGAGATGCACCTTTACGCAGAGGATGATTTTAATGTAACAGACCTGCTCAAGTTGAACCTCGGTATACACTTTTCAATGTTCAATACGGAACATAATATTTATACATCATTTGAGCCGCGTATCCTGGGCCGGATGCTCCTCAGTACAAGTGTTTCGCTCAAGGGATCATTTTCGATGATGACGCAGTATGTTCATCTTTTGAGGACTGCCAATGTTGCTCTGCCTACCGATATGTGGCTTCCTGTTTCCGACAACATTAAGCCGATGCGTTCGAGGCAGTCATCACTCGGGGTGGAGTGGAGCATCTCCGAGGGTTTGTTATTCTCCGTTGAGGGATATATGAAAAATATGATGGATATACATGATGTGAAGTCATCATCCAATTTTTTTGATTATTCCCTCGACTGGGAGGATATGGTTGTTTCGGGTACCGGAACATCGAAAGGTGTAGAGCTGTTTATCCATAAAAAGTCGGGCAAGCTGACAGGGTGGTTTGGATACACATATTCCAAAACAATGAATAAGTTCGGTGAGATAAACGGAGGCAAGCCATTCCCGGCCAATACCGACCGCCGGCACGACCTGTCACTTTTCATGTCGTATAAGTTCAATAAAAGAGTGGACGGGGGCGCCACCTGGGTGTTCGGTTCCGGTAGCCCCATCACACTGCCGTCAGATAAGTATCCTGCGCCGCAGCTTCCTACGGCAAGTTATGATGAGTCGGTGGATTATAACCTATTGATAAGTGAGAGAAATGGTTACCGTATGCCTAACTTTCACCGGCTCGATATTGGCTTTAATTTCAGAAAAGAGAAAAAATGGGGAGTGAGGATCTGGAGTGCCGGGATTGTGAATGTTTATGGCCGGCAGAACCCGTTTTTTTTGTATTTTGACGATAATTATGATCAGGAAACAGGAGAGTCTGACTGGTCTCTGAAGCAGTTCAGCTTATTTCCTTTCCCGTTTCCCTACGTGAGGTTTACAGTAAAGTTTTGATTAGTTGGAAAGTTGAAAAGTTATAAAGTAGAAAGTCTTAAAGTTATAAAGTTGAAAGTTGTAAAGTGAAAAGTAAAAGGATGGAGAAGTTGGTTAAATATTCGGTGTTGCTGGCAACTGCTTTTGTTATGGTTTTTATGCAATGGGGGTGTGAGAAGGATATTGAGATAGAGCTAAAGAAAGAAGGGGATAAAAAAGTGATTTACTCTTTTATTTACCCTGACAGTCTTTTTCGTATGCACTACAGTAAGAGTGTTGACGTATTGTCAGATGCAAATTACAAAGTGGTGGAAAATGCCAGGTTTAAGATGTATATAAACGGTCTGTACCAGGGGAGCTATCATTTTCCGGATGATAAGGTGTCAGGAGTATGGGATGATTTTAGGTTTCGTAGTGGTGACACTGTCAGGATAAAAGCACTGGACAATACCGAAGATACCGCTTTTGTGGAAACGGTGATCCCTGAAGTCACGGTCATAGAGAAACTGGACAGTGTGAGCAGTACTTACATGGGGTCCGACGGAATACTGTACGATGTACTGAAGTGTAATCTTAAATTTACTGATGATCCTCATACCAGCGATTATTATCAGTTGATGATCATACAAGAACGCTGGGAGGTGGTTGACGGAAAAGAGGAATACTATGTTGATACAGTGGATTACATCAAGGATGACCCGGTCTTTTATTCCCGCAGCGAAGGTACGCTGTTTGAAGGTATTGATTTTAAAGGATTGTTCGATGATGAAACCATCAATGGGGATTACAGTCTGCAATGTCTTGTGCCTTCGTCATACTACAAGCTGTACTGGTTTGATAAAAAAATTAAACTGACGTTTTATCTTTATCATCACACTGGGGACTACTACAAGTATGTACGCTCCAAACTTATTTCCGATTATTACCACGGCATTCCCATTTTTGAACCTATAAATGTTTATTCGAATGTAAAAAATGGACTCGGACTTGTTTCGGGTATGTCGTTCGATTCCGATTCGCTGATCTTTGAGCAGGAACTGCCATGATGTTATATAAAACATAAAATATATTGTATGTCTTCTATTAGATTAATGTTTTAAGTTTGATTAATAGAACTTATTGTGGGTAGGCCTGACAAAACAGCGGGCTTCCGCGTGGGTGAATTGAAAATTGCTTAGAAATAAATCGAAGGCGCTTATCGTCAAAATGCGATAGCATTTTATACTTCGATATTATTTCTTGTAATTTTCAAGAGCGGGAGGAAGCTTAGTTTTGTCTTGCCCCGATTAATATCGGGGTTGGTTCCCCGAGACAAGCCCGGGGCAGGCATTTCTCATCAAGGAGAAAGAACATGGATATAAAACATTAACCATTAGTTTTTGTCTTAGATTTATAAAATGTGAATTACATTTTGACAGTTTTGTGGTTTTTCGGAAAGATTGTCAGTTAAACATTAAGGCATGGATTTTGTTTATCCAAAGAGCAGTTAATTCAGAATAATTAAAAAAGAGATATTATGGCTTTAAATTTTGGAAAGATCGGGGATATCGAAAGTAACCCAAATGAAAAAAAAGAGATTAAAGAGACAGAGAAAGTAAAAGTGCTGATAGTGGGCTCCGGTCCGGCAGGACTGACAGCAGCCATTTATGCTGCCAGGGCAAATCTTAGTCCCGTGCTTTATGAAGGACTGCAACCCGGAGGCCAGCTTACAACCACAACAGATGTTGAAAACTTTCCGGGGTATCCTGAAGGAATTACAGGTCCCGATATGATGGAAGACCTGAAAAGACAAGCAGAACGTTTCGGTACCGATGTACGTTTTGGTGTGGCAACTGAGGCCGACCTGTCACAACGTCCTTACAAAGTAACCATTGACGGAAGTAAAGTGATAGAGGCAGATGCTTTGATCATAGCTACAGGAGCTACAGCTAAATATCTCGGCCTTCCGGATGAGAAGAAATACGCAGGTTCCGGGGTGTCGGCATGTGCCACTTGTGACGGATTCTTCTATCGTGGAAAGAATGTTGCCGTAGTTGGCGGTGGCGATACTGCGTGTGAAGAGGCGCTTTATCTCGCAGGCCTAGCGAAGAAGGTTTACATGATAGTTCGCCGTGATGAACTGCGTGCATCGAAAGTTATGCAGGAGCGTGTTAAGAAGACAGAGAATATTGAGATTTTGTGGAAGCACCAGACTAAAGGCCTTTATGGCGATGGTGTGGTTGAAGGTGCTATCCTGGTCAAAAACCTTGGTGAACCGGATGAAGAGGAAGTTCGTATCCCTATCGACGGATTTTTCCTTGCTATTGGCCATAAGCCCAACTCTGATATCTTCAAGGATTATATCAATACCGATGAGGTTGGGTATATTGAAACCGAAGCAGGTACTTCAAAGACAAATGTTCCGGGAGTGTTTGCCTGCGGTGATGTTATGGACCCGATATACCGTCAGGCTGTCACAGCAGCCGGATCCGGTTGTAAAGCGGCCATCGATGCCGAAAGGTTCTTATCAGAGCAGTAAAAAGTTTGAAAGTTAAAAGTTATAAAGGAGGCGAGTTTGGTTCGTCTCCTTTTTTCGTTTA
>JALVJU010000267.1 GCA_027034005.1 Marinilabiliaceae bacterium | reverse complement strand
GGCGAAACTGATCAAATGGGTATCGTGAACAATGCCGTTTACCCCTCTTACTACGAGATAGGAAGGACCATGATGTTTCGTGAACTGGGATTCCCTTACAAAAAGATGGAAGAGGATGGTATTCTCATCCCGCTTTCCGACCTGTATGTGAAATTCCATTTCCCTGCCTACTACGATGAGGAACTTACACTGATAACAATGCTAAAAGATATGCCTGCGGCCCGCATCCGCTTCGATTATGAAGTTTATAATTCAAAAGGAGACCTTATCAACTCCGGTTATTCGATACAGGCATTCATAAACGCAAAAACCAGAAGGCCGGTCCGCCTGCCACAAACTATAAAAGAGTTAATTGAACCTTTTTTTCAAAGAGGCTGAAAGATTTATTTTTCCACAAGTCCCACACTAATAGTAATTTATCATCCACATGCTGAAGGCAATAATTACAAAAACAACGATGGCAGCACCGGCTATCTTATTTATCCACCACAAACGGCGAAGGTTAATCTTGTTTTTAAAGAGGCTGACAAGGCCAGTTAAAATGAACCACCACGTAGAAGCCCCGACAAACACTCCTCCTATGAGTACAAGCTGGCCTATCCAATCCCGGTCACGGGGCACAACTCCAAGACCTGCAAAAAACCCAAAGAACAAAAATATAGCCAAAGGATTGGTTATAGTCAATAATAAAGTTGATACAAAATCCTGAAAGTAATTGCGGCTTTTGTTGCGCTGACGCCTAAGCTGTATTGCCGGATTCGAATAAAATATCTTCAGCCCCAAACCAATAAGCACCAGCGCTCCGAAAATCTGTATCCATAACAGTTTCGACTCAACAAAACCTACAATGAATGATAAACTGTATGCGGCAATAATGGCATAAATGGTATCGGAAAGAGCTGCCCCCAGACCGGAAATAAATCCCGAAAGCCGGCCTTTGTTCAATGTACGCTGAATACAAAGCACGCCTATCGGCCCCAAAGGCACTGATGCCGAAAACCCGATTATCACTCCATCCAATATGTAATGATAGCCCATAATTTTGTCAGACGTGTGTGTTTAACAACCGTCAAAAATAACGAAACCTTTTAAATAAAGTTACCAAAAGTTATCCCAATAAACACGGCTTTGCCCGATTTTTATGATAAATTGAAATATATTTCAATCAGTTAACAATTTCTTAACAATCGCTTAAAATAAAATAAACATTCTATTTTCCTTTTATGAATATGTTTGCCTTGAAAACATTAACCAAAACATTATGGAAAATATTTATTTGATCTTTGTAGTGATCTTGTTCGCTTTGGCCGTTTCTGACCTAATAGTTGGTGTCAGCAACGATGCCGTCAATTTTCTCAACTCGGCCATTGGTGCCAAGGCAGCCCCGTTCCGTATCATCATGATAACTGCTGCCGCAGGTATCTTCCTTGGTGCTACATTCTCCACAGGCATGATGGAAGTGGCACGAAAAGGCATTTTTAATCCACAATATTTCTACTTCTCCGACATCATGGTGATCTTCATGGCTGTCATGCTGACCGACATAATACTCCTTGATGTGTTCAACACCATAGGGCTTCCAACATCCACCACGGTTTCAATTGTATTTGAGCTCCTTGGTGCGGCCACGGCCGTAGCCCTCATTAAAGTGTATCACAATTCTGACATACCTGTAGGTGATCATATCAATTCGGCCAAAGCACTGGCCATTATTTCGGGCATACTGCTATCAGTTGCCGTATCGTTCATTGCAGGAGCGATAATTCAGTTTTTCACCCGCATGTTCTTTTCATTCAATTATGCAAAACGACTAAGATACCTTGGACCTGTATGGGGCGGTATCGCCATAACCGCAATCACATACTTCATCCTTGTAAAAGGTGCCAAGAATGCCTCGTTCATGGATGATGACACAAAAGCTTGGATAGCCGCGAACGGAGAATCCATAATCTTTTACAGTATGGTCGGGTGGACTATTCTTCTTGCGGCTTTAAAATCACTTTTTAAAACTGATATCTTAAAAGTAATCGTCCTGATAGGCACGTTTGCTCTTGCCATGGCTTTTGCAGGCAACGACCTTGTAAACTTCATCGGTGTTCCTCTGGCCGGCTTCGAAGCATTCAAGATATTCTTGAGCCATCCCGGCGCTGATCCTGACAGCCTGCTGATGACCGGCCTTTCAGGAAAAGTACATACCGACACATATATGCTCGTCATTGCCGGACTGATCATGGTGGCCACGCTGTGGACATCATCGAAAGCAAAAACCGTGATAAAAACTTCTGTTGACCTTTCCAGACAACAGGAAGGGGAAGAGCGCTTCGGCTCTTCGTTCTTTGCACGCTCAATGGTCAGAGGAGCCATAAACACATCCAAAGCAATAAAAAAAGTGATCCCTTCCCCTGTCACTTCCTGGATCGACAAACAATTTGACCAGAGCGAATATGAACTACAAAGGGAAAAACTCGGGAAAGAGGCGCCTGCCTTCGATATGGTCAGGGCATCAGTAAACCTTGTTGTAGCCAGTATCCTTATCACCATCGCAACAAACTACAAACTACCTCTGTCAACCACTTACGTAACTTTCATGGTAGCTATGGGTACTTCTCTGGCCGACCGGGCCTGGGGGCGTGAGAGCGCAGTGTACCGTATTACAGGTGTTCTTTCGGTTATAGGAGGATGGTTCTTAACTGCATTTACGGCATTTACAGTCGTGTTCATCGTTGCCAACATTGTTTATTTCGGCGGATTTGTTGCTATTCTAATACTCATTACTGCCGTGATCTATTTCATTTTCAGATCGTACACAAGATTCAACAAGAAAAAATCAACCGAATCGGAAGTCAGTGAAATGGAGATAGAGGAGATTGACGGGCATATTCTTTCTTCATCCGTCCTGAACAAATGTAAACTGAGTGTTTCCGCAATAATCAAAGAAGTTGCTGATGTGTACGACACCACTCTTGCCGCATTTGAGGCCGAAGACAGAAAGAAACTTAAAGAGACGACAAAAGAGGTTGAACAGATAAACAAAAAGACCAAACAACTCAAAAACAACATCTTCTCAACTGTAAAGAAACTGCAGGAGGAAGAGATCGATTCAGGGCTCTACTATGTACAGGTCATCGATTACCTGAGGGAAACAGCTCACTGCCTGACTTACATTGCCAACCCCTGTTTCGAACATGTTGACAACAACCACAAGATATTTACTCCTGAACAGTTCGAAGAGTTGGAAGATATCAAAAAAGAGCTTTCGGAGATAATTGATGAAAGTGTCAACACGATAGACAGTTCTGCTTTTGAAAATCTCGATGATCTTCTTTCAAAAGCCCAGGCCTTAATTAGCCGCCTAAGGACATACCGCAAAGAGCAGCTTAAAAGGATAAAGAAATCAAAAGCAAGCACCAAAGGAAGCCTGTTGTACCTTAACATCCTTCATGAAACTCAAAACATGATACTGCACCTGGTTAACCTGTTAAAAGCACAGCGCGACTTTGTTAATTTCAAATCAACTGACAACAAACTAGACCTTTAACACCAAACAAGGACAACACTTTCGTAATGCCTTGAAGAAGAAATTCTTTGAGGCATTACGGGAGAGTTGTTTTTAATCACAAACATAGAGATATGAAACTTAAAACATTTTTATTTATCACATCACTACTTTTCACATTCAGCACATTTTCACAGGAAAGCAAATTCAAACCAAAAGGAAAGATTGAAGGAAAGATATTCACCGACTTTAATGCAAGCCTGAACCGAGGAGACAACACTAAGAACTTTGAACTGAAAAGAGCCTATTTCGGGTATAAACTGGAGTTTGCAGAACATTTCAGCGCCAAAGTAAGGATAGATGTGGGAGGCGCTGAGTTCATCACCCCGGAGATAAACAACCAGTATGTGTTTTTCAAAACTGCTGCTGCCTACTACAAAACCGACAGGTTAATGATCGGCTTTGGGTTGCAGGACACATATCAGTTCAAAGTTGAAGAGAAACTATGGGGCAAAAGATACATCCTGCCCACCATGCCCGATTACCAGAAATTCAATTTCAGTGCTGACATCGGCGCCGCCTTCGTTTACAAGTTAGACAATTTTGATTTCGACCTCGCTTTTTTCAACGGCCAGGGCTACAAACAGTTTGATAACGATAATGCTTTCCGTTCCAGTATTGGCGTGACCTCCTACTTGTTCGACAGGAAGTTCCTGCTGAGGGCCTACGCCGATTACTCCACCGACAGCACACACATGGCATCATTCACCGGACTTGCTGGGCTAAAACTTAAGAACTTCTCCCTCGGAGCCGAATACACGTATCAGCATAACTATATTTACACAACAGGGCATATGCGCAACGGCTGTTCGGTTTTCAGCCAGTTCAATTTTACCCCAAAGCTTGGTCTATGGCTGAGAGTTGACGGCGTCTGGTCCGATTTCGACAAACTGTCACCTGAAGTTGCCGACCCTGCAGAATATATCACAAAATGGGAACAACGTGACGGTCTTTATGCTTTTACCGGGGTAGAATACCTTATCGTTCCAAAACACCTCAGGGCATCAGTGAACTACCAGCGCCACAACCCGGATGGCACAGGGAACAAAAACAGCGATTTCATATATTTTAATGTGGAAGTGAAGTGGTAGAAACCGGAATGACCGCAAAACAAAAAAAGCCACTATCATCCGAAAGTTTTTCAACACCTATTAAAAATGGCTTTGTATCCCAGTAAATACGTTAGAAAGAACAAAATTAACCGGAAAATAAGTCTTTTTCAAAAACAATTTCTTTTTGCTTGACCA
>JALVJU010000266.1 GCA_027034005.1 Marinilabiliaceae bacterium | reverse complement strand
GATGCCCCAAAACCTATGGGGAATTTTGAATTACGTTATGCAAAAGCTTTTAACGACAAGCTGGCAATAAAAATAACAGGAGCTTATCTTTCAGCTACTGACTGGTTTGCAGCTGACAAGAGGGACAGAGGATATCTTGACGATCCTTCCAAAACCAGGCTCACCGACCCCGGATACGACGGAGTAAACGTTTATGGTGATGAGACACTGGTCTCGGTTAACCTTCATGATGTGGCACCTTCTATCATTGCCGGTATTGCTGAAAATCAGGGAATACAGCCTGGTACGCCCGAATATGACGCACTGGAAGCTAAGGTGATGCCTTTCTTCCCTAATCAGCTTGTGACACGCACAGGATGGCTTGAAAAAGACCTTACCCCCGATTATAAAAACCATACGGAAAATCTGAGAGTGGGAGGTTCATTACATTATTACATAACCGGAAAAACTGAATTCGTTGCACAAGCCAATTATTCCCAGGGATCAAGTGTGTATACTGCTGTTAACCGTTTTGCACTCAAAGATTTCAGTATCTTTTCAGGTAAAATGGAAATTAATAACCCTAGATATTTTTTCCGTATCTGGGGTAATGCCGAGAATTCTGGCCCTTCTTACGATCTTGGTGGTACTGCCTTGCTGATGGATGAGTCGTGGAAAGGCTCCAGGGACTGGTTCTCCCAATATCTCCAAACATACACAACATCGGCTCTGATGGCATCGATAGATCCGAGTGCCGATCCTGATGAGATCATGGCTAATGCACATTATTACGCACGAACCCTGGCGGATAACAGGGATCCCAAAACAGGAAATGTTTTTAACACTAGTCTTCCGGCATTGCCTCTGCCCGGTTCCCCGGAGTTTGAGCATTTCAGGGATTCGATAACATCGCAAATGGTAAATCGGGGAGGAAGCCGGATAAGTGAGCACAGTAAGATGATACAGGCAGAAGGTATGTACGATTTTTCAAAAGAGATACATTTTATGGGATTGCAGATAGGTGGAAATTACAGAATGTATTCTATCAATAGTGATGGTACGATCTATATTGACCAGCCGGGTCTGCCTATTTCTGTTTATCAGTTTGGAGGTTATGTTCAGGCAATAAAGAATTTTGCAAAAGACCACCTGAAAATAACGGGAACATTCAGGTACGACAAAAACCAGAACTTTAAAGCACAATATACTCCCAGGTTCTCCCTTATATATTCAATTGACAAAGATAAAAAACACAGTGTCAGGATAACATCACAGACTGCTTACAGGTTTCCATCTACTCCTGATCAGTTCCTGGATATGAATGCCGGACTTTTCCAAAGTATAGGAGGGCTTAAAATAGTTCACGATAAGTATGATTTCAGTAATACATATCTTTATCCCATGTCGGGGAGAAATCCTGTTACGGATAAGCCGGTGCTGGACAACGGGCCTCTGAAGCTGCCTGAGTTCGGTGTTGAAAAGGTTGCTTCCTCAGAGTTGGGCTATAAAGGTCTGTTTTTTCACCGTAAACTTTATCTTGACAGTTATGTTTTTTACAACAAATACAAAGGTTTTGAGGCTTCACAGCTTTTGGCTCAATACCAGGTTGAGAATCCCGGGCCTAATGATCCTTACAAATTATTCCAGACATACATAACCACAGACCTTCCTGTTACTGCAATGGGATGGGCCATAGGTCTGGATTATCTTATGCCAAACGGAATAATGCTGAAAGGCAATGTAGCATACAATAAGTTGATACAGGGCATAGAAGAACCCGGTGTTGAGGCTCAGTTCAATACTCCCGATTACAGGGCGAACTTATCCATCGGGCATCACAGGATAATCAAAAACCTCGGGTTCAATGTGAATATTCACTGGCAGGACTCATTTATGTGGGAAGGAGTCTTCGGAAATGGTAAAATACCTGCAACTACGACCATTGATGCCCACCTGGCATATAAAATCTCTGCCATAAAGACTGTTGTTAAAGTTGGCGGCTCAAACCTTACCAACAAATATTACACAACAAGTTTTGGTAGTTCACAGGTTGGCGGACTGTATTATGTAACATTGGTTTACGATGACGTTATGGGATATATCGAACGGAAAAGGAATAGATGAGTTTTTCGCCTAAATAAAAGAGCAACCCGTAAAGAGTTGCTCTAGGATATTATTTGGGCACGGTTAATTAACAATCATTTTCACTGAAATCGAATATCTGATCAAGCTTCATAAGTTTTAGTAAACTCATAACATCATCTTGCACCGAACACAGCACAAAGTTAGAGTTATGCTGCCTTGCGGTTTTCAGTGCGCTGATAAGAACGCCTATGCCTGTACTGTCAATGAATTTAATATTATTCAAATTCAGCACGAGGATTACACCATTTTGCTTCAGTGCATCCGTAAGGCTTCCTTTGATCTCAGGTGCAATGGTGGCAGTAAGCCTGTTAGTATCTTGTATTATTCCTGTTATTTTCCCTTTGGGTTCTTCTTTTAGTTCAAGCATAATATCCGGTTTTAATTTTCAAGAACTGTTTTTAACTCATTAACGGCTTTATCACAAGTATCGTTGAATAAATCAATTAATTCCTTTATTTTTTCTTCGTTACAATTTTCCATTATCCAGTCTATCCGTTCCTGGTCATAACCTTTGAAGCTCTTTTTTATCTTCTCAATTTCGGCTATGTCAGCAGCTTCCGGGTCGGATTTGCTTTCCATCTCGTATAATACCATTTGTTTACAGATCAGCTCAAGATTTTTAAGGTCTCTGTTGCCCAAATCTTCCATGCCCATTGAAAGTACGGACGATTTGGCTTTATGTGCCAGAGCAGCGATCTTCAGCCAGTCTTTTTTTTCAAAATTCTCGGCAAATCCTTCGTAAAACTCAGGAACCTGTTCTATGAAGATATTTATGAGTTCTTTGATAATTTCATTATCTCCCTCCGAAATACTTTCTAAATATGTCAGGTTTATAGTATTAAATTGATTTGGCATTTTATCACTGTTTAAGCATCAGGTTTTTAGTGTTATAAACTGTTAATGCTTTAAGGTTAAATAACTTTCTTATGCTATTATTTTAACCTATTTATACAAAACTAATGATTTTATTGTAAAACGAAATATCATTGAGCTAATAATTTTCAAAAATTAATAATATCATTAAAGAATAATGTATTTATTATTTTTTCTTAGTTGATTATAATGATTACATTTGTTGCTGCTATTTTACTCCATTTTAAAAGTAAAAATAGAGATATTAAATTACAAAAAATATTCAAAATCCTTAAAAAACGAATAAGATGAAGCATACGGCTTTTTTTGAGATTCACAGTGAACTCGGAGCCAAGATCGTTCCATTCGCAGGTTATGAGATGCCTGTCGAGTATTCCGGAATTACAAATGAGCACATGGCCGTCCGAAACAATGTAGGTGTGTTCGATGTATCCCATATGGGTGAGTTTTGGGTGAAAGGCCCTAAAGCTCTTGATTTTGTTCAAAAAGTGACATCAAACGATGCCAGTGTCCTTTCTGTAGGCAAAGCGCAGTATTCGTGCTTTCCGAACGGTAAAGGCGGTATTGTTGACGATTTGCTGGTATATCATTACGAAGAAGATAAATATCTTCTCGTTGTAAATGCTGCTAATATCGAGAAAGACTGGGAATGGTGCAATGCCAATAATAATATGGGTGCAGAACTTGAGAATGCCAGTGATTCCATTTCGCAGCTTGCCATCCAGGGGCCCAATGCCGTTAAAGTGCTTCAGAAACTTACTGATGTGAATCTGTCGGAAGTACCTTATTATTCATTTGTGACAGGGGCTTTTGCCGGTGCCGAAAATGTGATAATCTCAAATACGGGCTACACAGGTGCGGGTGGTTTTGAGCTTTACATGTACAATGACGATGCTGTTAAGATATGGAAGGCCATATTCGAGGCAGGTAAGGAAGAAGGCATCTTGCCAATTGGACTCGGTGCACGTGATACTTTACGGCTTGAAATGGGATTCTGCCTCTATGGCAATGACATTGACGATACCACTTCGCCAATCGAAGCAGGGCTGGGATGGATCACTAAGTTTGTTGATCACAAGGATTTCATCGATAAAGATTATTTATTGAAGCAGAAAGAGGAGGGTGTAAGCCGTCGTCTTCGTGGTTTTATTCTTGAAGAGAGGGGCATTCCGCGTCATGGATACGAGATAGTGAACGAGAACGATGAAAAGATAGGAGAGGTAACTTCCGGTGCAATGTCGCCCGTCCTGAAGAAAGGTATTGGGCTGGGATACGTTAAAACCGGTTACACCAAGTTCGGTACAGAGATCTACATTAAGATCAGGAACAAGAAACTTAAAGCAAAAGTGGTCAAACTGCCTTTTATCAAACAATAATCATATACGATTTCAAAATTAAAAACCTAAGATAAATGAAAAAACACAATTTTTTTGCCGGCCCATCTATTCTGCCGGAGCATACAGTTAAAAACACAGCAGAAGCGGTGTTGGATTTTGCAGGAACAGGAATATCTCTTTTATCCATTTCCCACAGGAGCAAGGAGTTTGTTGCAGTAATGGATGAAGCCCAGCAACTGTTCAAGGAGCTTCTTGAGATACCCGAAGGATACGAAGTGTTGTTCCTCGGGGGAGGTGCCAGTACCCAGTTTTACATGGTGCCCTTTAACTTTATGAATAAAAAATCCGCTTATCTGAACACAGGTGCCTGGGCTGCAAAGGCCATTAAAGAGGCCAAAGGTTTCGGCGAAGTGGTCGAAGTTGCGTCTTCAAAGGATAAGAACTACTCATACATTCCTAAAGGATACGA
>JALVJU010000265.1 GCA_027034005.1 Marinilabiliaceae bacterium | reverse complement strand
GGTATGTGCTTCCGGTGACCCCAAATTTGGGGTCACCGGAAGCACATACCCATCGGAACGGGCCGAACCCAAAATCAAAGAACATGGGGCCCATGATATCCTGAACATACGACTTGTACCTGAAATCTTTCCCGTTCTCATCCATGATATCGGCACCCGCACGCGATGCTTCAAGCAGGAAGGCATTGCCGTAATCGAAGAAATATGTTCCTTTGGCCGTGTGCTTGTTGATGGCAGCTGCCTGACGGCGAAGCGATGCCCTAACCTCTTCCTTGAAACGCTCAGGGTCGTTGGCCATCATCTCATTGGCCTCTTCGAAACTAAGCGAAACAGGGTAGTATCCTCCTGACCATGGATTGTGCAATGATGTCTGGTCGGAACCAAGGTCGATGAAAATACCGGCATCATAAAATTTCTCCCACACATCAACCACATTGCCAAGGTACGCAATGGAGACAACCTCTTTGTTTGCCTTGGCTTTTTTCACCCTTTCTATCAATGTGTCCATGTCATCAATCAACTCATCAACCCATCCCTGGTCATGACGTTTATGTGCCGCTGCAGGGTTCACTTCTGCCACCACCGAGATAACTCCGGTGATGTCTCCAGCTTTTGGCTGAGCTCCCGACATGCCTCCAAGACCTGATGAGACGAACAGCTTACCTCTGAAAGGATCTTCACCCGGCTTTGCGACTTTACGGGCCGCATTCATCACTGTGATTGTGGTCCCGTGCACGATACCCTGCGGGCCAATGTACATGTACGAACCGGCCGTCATCTGTCCGTACTGGGAAACACCCAGGGCATTGAACCTCTCCCAGTCATCCTGGCTTGAATAGTTAGAAATGACCATGCCGTTGGTAACCACAACACGGGGAGCATCCTTATGTGATGGGAACAATCCCATCGGATGGCCTGAGTACATAACAAGTGTCTGCTCATCGGTCATTGTTGCAAGGTACTGCATGGTCAGCAGGTATTGAGCCCAGTTCATGAAAACAGAACCATTGCCTCCATAGGTTATGAGTTCGTAAGGATGCTGTGCCACTGCGGGGTCAAGATTGTTCTGTATCATCAGCATGATGGCTGCTGCCTGCTTTGACTTTGCTGGATACTCTTCAACAGGGCGGGCATACATCTCGTAATCAGGACGGAAACGGTACATGTAGATACGTCCGTATTTTTTAAGCTCTTCGGCAAACTCTGCCGCCAGCTGCTTGTGCCACTTCTGAGGAAAGTACCTGAGTGCATTTTTAAGGGCAAGCTGCTTCTCCTCCTTAGTAAGAATGTCTTTTCTCTTGGGTGCCCTGTTGGCATTCTCCGGTATCGGCTTCAACTCCGGCAATTCCGAAGGTATCCCCTGTAAAATCTGCTCTTTGAATGTCATGATGTTGGTGTTTTTTATTGTTTGATTTCCTCACCCCATGAATACCTTATCATTTCAATCAAAGTAACCGTTACTCCCCTCTCCTCAAGGAGAGGGGTTAGGGGTGAGGCCCATATTTTCAACATTGCAAACTTATCACTACTTTTGATAACTTTCAAGACCATCTTAATCACATATTAATAACTATGGGTTATCAATTAGAGTTGCGTCACCTGAAATATTTCCTTGCAGTAGCAGAAGACCTGCATTTCAGGAAGGCGGCAGAACGCCTTTTCATATCACAGCCGGGGCTTAGCAGGCAGATACGGCAAATGGAAGAAGACCTTGGCATAACACTGTTCGAAAGGCATAACCGGAAAGTTCGCCTGACAAAAGCAGGGGAGTATCTTCAAAAAGAGCTTACCCGTAACCTCAACAACATTGACCGTATCATCAGTTATGCAAAGCTGATAAACGACGGGGTCAACGGTGAGTTGCGGCTCGGGTATGTGGGGTCGGCCATGCAAAAGCTGATACCTGACCTGCTGCTGCATTTTACAAGGAAACATCCCAACGTCACGTTCTCCCTGAACGAAATGGAGAACAAGCAGCAGATACATGCCCTTCTGAACGAAGAGATAGATATTGGTTTTGTAAGGATTGAACGGGTGCCACGGGGATTGAACATCCACCCTCTTTTCGAAGATACCTTTTCGCTCGTTTTGCCCCGGGAACACAAATTAGATGAGAAGAACCTGCAAAGCATCTCTCAGTTGAAAGACGAGCCGTTCATCCTTTTTAATGCTTCCTACAGTGAGTCTTACTACGAAAAGGTGATGCAGATATTCGACAGTGCCGGCTTTGCCCCCATCGTGTCACATTACACCGTAAACGCGGCTTCGATATTCCGGCTTGTGGAAAACGGATTTGGGATATCCATCATCCCCACAGCCCTGAAATACGGGTACAACATGGAAGTAAAATTCGTGGAGTTGAAGAACATTCATCAGCGCACAACCCTAAAGGTCGTTTGGAACACTGACAACAGCAACCCGGCCCTGAAAGACCTAATCAATATCATCAGGGATTTCAGCAAGACAAAAAAAAGCAAGTGAGATACTTATGAGTCTTTTTTGTGCTTTTCGATTTCCCTGAAAACCCTAAGGAAGTTTCCTCCCCAAATCTTTGCGATATCCTCTTCTGAGTATCCTCTTCGCAGCAACTCCTCAGTTATTTTCGGATAATCGGATACATCTTTGCAATCAGCAAGGCCACCGCCTCCATCAAAGTCGCTTCCAATACCAACATAGTCAACACCCACAAGTTTTACAACATGGTCGATGTGGTCAACGGCATCGGCAATGGTGGGAAGCTTTTGCGGGTACTCTTTGTTTATCCTTCTCCATTCGGCCCAGGCACTATCCCGCTCCGCCTCGTTCTTAAAATCAAAATTGTTGTACTTTTCCCGCAATTCCTGCTTTTTAATGTAGTTCATAGAAGTGGTGTCGGCCTTTTTAATATAATTCCCTAGCAGGCATATCTGTATCACGCCGCCTTTCTCAGCCAGCTTCTTTATCATGTCATCGGTCATGTTGCGCGGGTGGTCGCAAATGGCACGGACACTCGAATGGGAAGCAATAACCGGAGCATCGCTAAGTTCAATAACATCGTAAAACGACTTATCGGAGATGTGCGAAACATCGATGATCATTCCAAGCTCATTCATCTTTTTAACCACCTCTTTCCCGAAATCACTAAGCCCGTTGTGATCGGGGCCTTTCTTGTCCGTTGACGAATCACAGATATCATTGTTGCTTGTATGGCACAAGGTGATATAACGTACTCCGCGGTTGTAAAAGTGCTCAACTCTTGAAAGGTCTGTACCTATCGGATAGCCATTTTCCATGCCTATGTAGATTGCACGTTTGCCCTCTTTTTTAAAACGAACAACATCATCGGGAGCAAAAGCCAGTCCGCTGATCTCTTTATTCCTGTCAACCTCAACATAAATGGAGTCTAGTATCCTGTTTGCAAGTGCATACACTTTTTTGTCACTCTCCTCATCCCTTTTCCCCTGTGATGTGCATAGCTTTCTCTTTCAAAGATTCGTTCCCGGAACAGGATATCAAAAAGAGGAATAGAAGAGGTAAAATACTTCTCATTGAAATGTTTTTTTGTGTGATTAACGCCACTAAATTAAACTTTTATTGGAAATTATCAATTCTCTTGGGTGCACGGGTGTACGACAAAATCCATAAAAATGGGGTGTAAAAACAGCAACATTATTCATTGTACTCCGATATTCATCGGATGACTTCACAATGCATCAAAGTAGTCATTTGATGAATAAACGCCTGCTCTTTTTGAACGTTTCGAAGTCCAAGGACGCTCGAAAGTTTTAAACTATTAGAACTAAGAACATTCTAACGTTAAACGATTTAAAAGAGCCTAACACTCTCCATTAACCCATAACTAAACCAAGCCCCATCGGGGCGTAACAATGGTAACCCCGTCCGTGAGGGCGGGGATAGGGATCACGAAGATTAACCGTGGTTGGCGGGATTTTTGAGGCGCAGCATTCAAAAATCATGACAACCGCATCACGCGATCATTGGGAAGGACAGTAATCCTGAACATTATATCCGCAAATATGGCACATGAACCTACCTGGCTGCGCCACTGTGTTATTCAGCAACAAAGAGGGAGAACCGTAATGGCCCTCCCTCATTGTTGTTCATTCACAGGTAAAAATTATTCCTGCACGTTCTCTTCAAACTTCTTTACTCCCCATCTTACTGCATAGTATGCAACAATTATCGTAACGGGGTATGTCAGTAACAGTAATATCTCATTCAAATACATAATTCAAATATTTTAATAGACATGGCCGTCCTTGTCAGTGGCTGACATTTCCTCCTTGTCGATACGTTTAACATTTATTGATCTCCATGCGTACCAGATGTATGCGATTACAAACGGTATCATCAGCGACACATAGCTCATGGCAGTAAGAGTGTAATGACTTGATGATGCATTCTGTATCGTCAGCGAATTCTGCAGGTCATAAGTTGACGGATAGAATGCCGTGTTGTGGAATCCGGCAAGGAAGAACAAAGCAAGAACGGTTACCACTGTTCCAATGCCGGCATACCAGATGCCTTTACGGCTTGCACTTTTTATGCCGACAAAAATCCCCCAAAGTACCAGCACCACTCCCAACAGGAACATGATAAGCACCACAGGCATTCCTATCAGGTTATTGAAATACTTGTACGGCTCCATGTAAACTTCACCGGTATCGGGATTGACGGCAAATCCGTCACGAAGCATTAACCATACTACAAAAGTAAGGAAGAATACAAGAAAAGCACCGGCATTGATGACCAGGCGTTTCTTCGCCCTTTCAATGATAGTGTCATCATCGATATCATTCATAAAATAGAGCAGTGCCAGAACCCTGGCAAGGAAAAATACTGCCAGACCGAGGGACAGGTTAAAGAAGTTCAGTGCAGCCTCCAGACCGTGTGCCGGGACTTCCCACTGCGACTGGTTCATCTCGCTCACCGAGAACTGTGAACCGGAGAAGAACGTTGCCACGGCAGTACCAAGGAATATCGTGCCGATCAGGCCGTTCACGAAAAGAAACTTCTCGTAAGTCCTTTCACCAAAGAAATTATTCGGCCTTGTGCGATACTCGTATGACACCGCCTGGATGATAAATGCGAAAAGAATTATCATCCATACCCAGTAAGCCCCTCCGAAACTTGTACTGTAAAACAAAGGGAAAGAGGCAAAGAACGCTCCGCCGAACGTCACTAATGTGGTAAAAGTAAATTCCCACTTACGACCAAGCGAGTTAACTATCATGGTACGTTCAACTTCTGTTTTTCCGAGACAGGAAATCATCGTTTGTCCGCCCTGAACAAACAAAAGAAAAACCAAAACGGCTCCGAGGATGGATACAAGTACCCACCAGTATTCCTGTAATGCTAAATGTGATAATGATTCAAACATATTATTGTCCTCCTTCTTTAGGTCCTTTTTTAATTTGAGTCAACATGATCTTCACCTCTGCGATTGCAAGCCCTACAAAAGTTATTGCAAACAGCCAGAATGTAGTCTGAACAGCGCCTGTGCCAATCTGGGAAACTGCCATCCTGGTATTCATCATATCCTGAATAACCCACGGTTGGCGTCCCACTTCAGCAACCAGCCATCCTGTCTGCTGAGCGAGATATGCAAGGGGTATTGACCAAAGGGCCACCCAAAGCAACCACCTCGTATCCTCTATTTTATTCTTCATGGTATAGAAAAGCAACAGCAGGAACACAAGAACGAACAACGTTCCGAGACCTACCATGATATGGAACGAATGAAATGCAATGGTAACAGGAGGTACCAATTCAAGCACATTGGCCTTTAATTTTTGCGGATCGGGATCGTAGTAAGTTCCGTACCCGAAATATTTCATATAAGTATTAAGCCATTCTTTATCATTAAATTTAGCTTTAAGAGAATTATATTTTGTCGTATTCCCGTTCTTCTCAGCATCCTTAAATTCCTTAAGCGTCTGCTGTGCTACATGGCCTCTCTTTATCCTCTCTTCGAAAGAAAGAATATTGTGTTCATCGTTTCCGTACAGCATATCCCTAATACCCGGCACATAAGAATCAAAATCTCCGTTGGCGAGGAATGACAACATTCCCGGAACAGGAATATTAAATGCAAAGTTGTCCTCTTTGGGTTCTTTAAGCCTCTCTTCGTCCGAACCGCTAAAGAAACCATAGATCATCAGCGGGGCACCTGTTTCACCCTGATAAAGGCCTTCCATCGACGCGAGCTTCATCGGTTGGTGCTTTGCTATGTCCTTGGCTGCGCCGTCACCGGTGAAGATAACCATGAAAGTAGCTATCAATCCGAAAATAGAACCGACCACGATACTTTTCTTGGCAAACATCTGATCCCTTTTGTGCAACAGGAACCAGGCGCTTATCCCTACAACGAATATCGAAGCAAGAACGAAACCGGATGTTGTGGTGTGCAAAAATTTATTCACTGCCGTGGGTGAGAAAAGAACTTCCCAGAAATTCTCCATCTCGTTACGGGCTGTTTCGGGATTAAACCTCATCCCCACTGGATTCTGCATCCAGGCATTGGCAACAAGTATCCACAACGCCGAGAGGTTTGCTCCTATTGCAGTAAGCCACGATGATGTAAGGTGAAACTTCCGGCTCACCTTATCCCATCCAAAAAACATAACAGCAATAAATGTACTCTCCATGAAGAAAGCCATGATGCCTTCAATGGCAAGAGGCGCTCCGAAGATATCACCTACGAACCACGAGTAATTCGACCAGTTTGTGCCAAACTGGAACTCAAGTATGATCCCTGTGGCAACCCCAATGGCGAAGTTGATGCCAAACAGGTTCATCCAGAACTTTGTAATTCTCTTCCACTCCGGATTCCCTGTTTTTACATAGATGGTCTCCATAATTGCCACTATGTATCCCAGACCAAGGGTCAGGGGAACAAAGATCCAGTGGAACATGGCCGTTAAGGCAAATTGCCCGCGGGACCAGTCAACTAAACTTAAATCGATGTTTTCTACCATAATTAATTGTATTTGGGTTTAAAGTTATTTTGTTATCT
The DNA here is from genome assembly GCA_027034005.1 of Marinilabiliaceae bacterium. GTDB lineage: Bacteria > Bacteroidota > Bacteroidia > Bacteroidales > Marinilabiliaceae > JAADEM01. The sequence continues at coordinate 29,981 of JALVJU010000265.1, read as the reverse complement.
GCTCAATTACATGCTCAGACCTCTCCCTGTCTGTATCATACTTCGTATTCAGGGTGTCTTTAAAAAAGATTAGTTTGAAAATAAAAAAAAGGATGAAAAGTTTCAGAAGTATGATGATCCATAGAGTGCGACTCCATGAGGCCATGGAGCGAAAACCATCGACATAAAACCTGATTACTCTTTTTACCATTTAAAAATGCTCTTTTTATATCACGATATCCTGTAAATAATGTATTCTTTCCTTATCAGACAAAAGAACACTGAAATCCTTTTGTTAAATTGAATGCAAAAAAACCTTATACAATATAATATTATTTTTTAAAATTTTCATCACCTTTTGTAAAATACTCAGTATATCCTCACGGATAAACAAACATTTTAATTAAAAAAATGTTCATTTATTAACTGCTGAATATCTGCTATTTAGAATCTCTATAAATTATTTCTGCGTTCTTTTAGGTATTTTTTTACCGAAATATTTGGTTAATCGGTTTTTTTTGTTCAACTTTGTTCTATCATTTTGGTATTTATTTACCTTTATACGGAAGTTCTTTTAGCTTGGTTTACAATTACTTAATGTTTTCTTAATAAAATTTTAACATTAAGCACTTGACAAAAGGATTAAACAAACTTAACTTATACATTTAATAATTGTTATCATGACCGCAGAACAATTTAATCACCGCCTGTTAGGCCTTCAGTCTAAAATGTACAACTATGCTCTTTCTCTGACCACTAACGAGGAAGACGCCAACGATCTCGTGCAGGAAACGAATTTTCGCGCACTCTCTTCGAAAGACAAATATGTTATGAATACGAATTTCAGTGCATGGATACATACCATCATGAGAAATTCGTTCATAAACAACTACAGAAGAAAATACAAAATGCAGCAAACACCAATGCTTGTTGACGAGATCAATTACCTCGCCAATATGCATTCGACCTTTGACACTCCTGAGGCATTTCATTCAGCAGGAGAGATAAAATCATTCATGAGATCGCTTCATGATGATTTCAAGACTCCTTTGAGGATGCACATGGAAGGTTTTAAATACAAAGAAATTGCTGAAAAACTTAAGATGCCTATTGGCACAGTGAAAAGCCGTATCTTTTTCGGCCGCAAAAAACTGCAAAAAATGATCGATTAAAAGTCGTTCACATACAAATTAACTTAATGTTTTATCCGGTTTCTTTAAAAAGACCCGGATTTTTTTTACATTTACACTACATATTATCCTCAAACCTCTAAATTTACAAGGCTTTGGCCACATCTCAAAAACATAACACCGATGACGAGAGAAAAGTTTCAGCAATAGAAAAAGAACTCTCTGCTGCAACAAAAAAGATACAGCAGATTGAATATGAGATGAGGCAGATTGAAGAAAAAAAAGATTTTTATCACAAAGTTGCCGATTTTTCCAACGACTGGGAATTATGGTTCGATACCAACGGAACTTTGAAATACTGCTCCCCCAGCAGCATGGATATCACAGGATACTCTCCCAAGCAAATAATGTCATCAGTAGCATTATCAGAGCTGGTTATATTTGAGAAAGACAGGCAGGACTTTCTCTCATACCTGAAAGATGTACTTGCCCTGAACATAATCAGGCAGACATTTGAATTCAGGCTGGTAACCAAAAGCAGACAAATAAGATGGTGCGAAATCAGTTGCAGGGCTGTTCATAACAAATTCGGTAAATACCTTGGCATACGCGCCTCTGTAAGAGACATCACAAAACTCAAAGAGGCCCTTGGACACATAAAGCATCTTTCCGAGGAGAAAAGGCTGAGTCGGGAAGTACAAAATAAGCTAACCATAGAATTGGAAGAACAGGAAAGGGAGATATCCTCTTACCTGCTGATCCTTTCCCAAAAGAACGAACTCATACGCTATCTCGAAAAAAACATCTCAAAACTCGACAGCCTGAACACTCAGTACAGGCAAAAAAAGATTGCGGAGATGCTGCAGAAGATATCACAGAACAATACGTCAGACATGGACTGGGAGATGTTCAAAGTACAGTTCGAGAACCTCTACCCCGGATTTTATCAAACCATCAAAGAGAAGCATCCCAACCTTACTCAAAACGAACTTAAACTTTGCACTTTTCTCAAACTCAACCTCTCCTCCAAAGAAATAGCCGGCCTGATAAAGATCTCCCCCAAGAGCGTTGAAGTTGCCCGGGTAAGACTACGCAAAAAACTAAACCTGCCCCACAACATTACTCTTAAAAAATACTTTGCCCACTTTTAAAAGTTATTCCGGAAAACATTTCCGAACAGTTCCAGAGTAAAAAGCATTAGAAAACCAATATTAGTTAAGTCTTAATATAAAACTCATACTCTTGCTGTTGTGTTTTTTATCTCTTTATATATATGTTTTTCTGTTATTTACTCATTTTTAGTAGCGTTTTATATTTTCATAGTTACTTCATTGTAGTGTTTTAGGTTTGCACAACTCTTCCGTTATTAAATATATTTGAATGAAATTTTTAACAGAAAAAATCATGTATAGAAATTTAACAGACCATGAAATCGGCATACTTACAATGCAGGGATGTTCATCAGATGACTGGAACCTCATTAAAGTAGTGAACCATTTTCTTCCCGACCATATAGAAAATGTAAAATTCAGCGGTAACATAAAAATAGGACGTTTCACAAAGTCTGTCACATTGTTCGGTGGAATATCCTTCAAGACCGGAATTTACAATGCCTGGCTGCACAACTGCACCATTGAGGACAATGTGTTGATACACAACGTAAGGGGTTACATTGCAAACTATCACGTCGAAAAAGACTCGATAATCCACAACATAACAACCCTTGCCGTTGACGGGAACACCACTTTCGGTAACGGCATATTCATTGATGTGATAAATGAAGAAGGTGGCAGGTCAATTCCTGTATACGACCATCTCTCAGCACATGTAGCCTACATAATGACACTGTACCGTCACCGTTCAAATCTGATCAAGATCCTGAACAAGATGGTACTTGACTATGCAGGCCGGATGAAAAGCAATACAGGAATTATCGGTGCCGGATCATCAATCATCAACTGTAACACCATCCGGAATGTAAAGATCGGCCCTGCTACATCAATTGACGGGGCAAAAAAACTTGAGAACGGCAGTGTAAACAGTAATGCGGAAGCTCCCGTTAAGATCGGAGAAGGTGTGATCATGGAAGATTTTATCCTTAACTCGGGATCCAGCGTAACCGATGCAACTCTCGTGTCGAAATGTTTCATCGGGCAAGGGTGCATGCTTGACAAGCACTATTCGGCCGAGAACTCACTTTTCTTCGCCAACTGTCAGGGATTTCACGGGGAAGCATGTTCTGTTTTTGCCGGGCCATACACCGTAACCCACCACAAATCCACCCTGCTGATCGCGGGCATGTACTCATTCATGAATGCAGGTTCGGGCTCGAACCAAAGCAACCACCTGTACAAGCTGGGGCCCGTACACCAAGGTATCGTTGAGCGTGGGGCAAAGACAACCAGTGACTCATACATCCTTTGGCCGTCACGTGTAGGTGCATTCTCCCTTGTCATGGGACGTCACTACAAACACAGTGACACATCGGACTTCCCGTTCTCTTACATCATCGAAAGCAAGGACGAGACCATCCTCGTACCGGGAATAAACCTTCGCAGCGTGGGAACCATCCGTGACTCCAAGAAATGGCCCAGGCGTGACCGCAGGACTGACTCGAACCTTCTTGACAAGATAAACTTCAATCTTCTCAGTCCATACACAGTTCATAAGATGCTGCAGGGCCGCAGGATACTTCTCGACATTCAGCACATATCGGGAACAACAGCTGAAGAGTATTCATACAAGGAGATGAAAATACGGAGGAATGCCCTTCTAAGAGGTATAAAACTTTACGAGATGGCGATATGGAAGTTCATGGGCAACTCCATCATCACAAAACTGAACAATTCAAAACCGGTAACAAAAGAGCAACTGCCTGATGCCCTGCAGAAAGAGTCGCAACTGGGCAAAGGCAAATGGGTTGATATTTCCGGCCTTCTTTGTCCTGCCGAAGCCATTGAGAAGCTAATGAACGATATCGAATCTGGCAATCTTACTTCAATGGAGGAGGTTGAGGCCGTTCTCAATTCTATCCACTCAAATTACTACAACTACGAGTGGACATGGGTTTATGATGAACTCGGGGAGTTTTATGGCAAGAAACTGTCAGAATTCACTCCCGAAGATGTGATCGCGATAGTAAAGAAATGGAAAGAGAGCGTTTTGGGGATCGATAAATTCCTTTATGAAGATGCCCGAAAAGAGTACTCATCGGCAGTGATGACAGGCTTTGGCGTTGACGGTGACGAAAATGCACAGGTCGAAGACTTCAGAAACGTAAGAGGCGAACTGGAGGAAAACGAGATGGTAAAAGAGATACTGTCGCACATGGAAAAGAAAAGCAAACTGGGCGACAGGGTTATTGAGCAAATGGAAGCATTAATAAAACAATCAGTTTTACAAAATTAGAATATCATGTGTGGAATAGTTGGATATATCGGAACAAAAGATGCCTACCCGATCCTGATAAACGGACTAAAACGGCTTGAATACAGAGGATATGATTCTGCAGGAGTGGCAGTCTTCAACGGGAAGATAAACTTGTACAAACACAAAGGCAAGATCAGTGAACTTGAGAAGGTCGTAACATCTAAAGACATTGAAGGAAACCTTGGGATAGCCCATACACGCTGGGCAACTCACGGCGAACCCAACGATATTAATGCCCATCCGCACAGATCAATGAAAGGGCTTTTTACCCTCGTGCACAACGGCATTATCGAGAACTATACCGACCTGCGAAAAGACCTGACAAAACAGGGCTACAAATTGCGGAGTGACACCGACACAGAGATACTTGTCAATCTGATAGAATTCTTCTACACCCGCGAAGATGACATTGATGCCGAAACTGCGGTAAGGATGGCCCTCTCCAAAGTGGTGGGCGCATACGGCATTGCCGTCCTTTGCTCTGAAGAGCCGGGCACTCTCATCGCTGCACGCAAAGGAAGCCCGCTCGTACTGGGCATCGGCAGCAACGAATATTTTGTGGCATCAGATGCCGCACCGATAGTAGAACACACTAACAATGTGGTTTATCTTAACGACTACGACATTGCCATTATCCGGAACAACAAGTTCACGCTTAAAAACCTGCAGAACAACCCGGTGTCGGTAACGATAGAACAGCTCGACCTCAACATCGGCGAGCTTGACAAAGGCGGCTTTGACCATTTCATGCTGAAAGAGATATTTGAACAACCAAAAACCATTACCGATACATTCAGGGGAAGATTAAACCCTGCAAAACCGGAGATCGTACTGGGCGGCCTTCTCGATGTAATGCCAAAGCTCATCGATGCCGACAGGTTGATAATTATAAGCTGCGGTACATCATGGCATGCTGCTTTGATAGGTGAGTATCTGATAGAGGAGTATGCTAAAATTCCTGTAGAGGTGGAATATGCTTCCGAATTCAGGTATCGCAAGCCGGTGATACGAAAAGGCGATATCGTGCTGGCCATAAGCCAGAGCGGAGAGACTGCCGATACGCTTGCCGCGGTAGAGATGGCAAAAGATATGGGCGCAACCATTCTCGGGATATGCAATGTTACCGGCTCTACATTATCAAGGGTTACTGAAGCAGGGGTTTACACCCATGCGGGGATGGAGATAGGAGTTGCATCCACCAAAGCGTTCTCGGCACAGGTCACAGTGCTCATCATGCTTGCACTTAAACTTGCATTTCTGAAAGGAGAGATCAAAAAAGAGGAGTACAAAGAACTGATAGAGGAGCTGGCAGCTATTCCTGACAAGCTGCAGACAATACTTGACAACAATGACCAGATAAGAAACATTGCCGAAAAATACAAGGATGCGGAAGATGCACTTTACCTGGGACGGGGGTATCTGTTTCCCGTTGCCCTCGAGGGAGCACTGAAGCTTAAGGAGATATCCTACATCCATGCCGAGGGCTACCCGGCAGGAGAGATGAAACACGGCCCCATTGCCCTTATCGACAACAACCTTCCTGTTATCGTTGTTGCCCCTCAGGACGACTACTACGAAAAGATCCTGAGCAATATCCGTGAGGTGAAAGCCCGGCAGGGAAATGTGATAACGATTGTAACGGAGGGAGATGAAAAGTTGAAAGAGTTGTCGGATGATGTGATCACCATACCAAGGTCGCACCCGGTGATGACACCACTCTTGACAGTGATACCTTTACAGCTCATTTCTTATCACATTGCCTTAATGCGCGGATGCAACGTGGATCAGCCAAGGAACCTTGCCAAGTCAGTGACTGTGGAATAACAAAAAACATATAGTTTGGGATGACTATATTTTCATGCGGGGATGATGCTTTCGGCATTATCCCCGCTCTGTTTTTCAAAACACTTTACAGCACTCCCTTTGTACTGGGCAGTTTATCGTCGAAGGGATCTTTCCGGACTGCCATCTTAATGGCACGGGCAAATGCCTTGAATATTCCTTCTATCTTGTGATGCTCATTTTGCCCTTCGGCTTTGATGTTCAGATTGCATGCCGCAGCATCGGAGAAGCTTTTGAAAAAATGCAGGAACATCTCAGTAGGCATATCGCCCACCTTTTCACGCCTGAACTCAGCATCCCAAACCAGCCACGGGCGGCCGCCAAAATCGATAAGCACCTGCGCCGAACAATCGTCCATAGGCAGTGCAAAGCCATAACGTTCAATCCCCCGCTTATCACCCAGCGCTTTTTTCACTGCCTCACCAAGGGCAAGTGCCGTGTCTTCGATAGTGTGGTGCTCATCAACATGCAGGTCGCCTTTGACTTTCACTGTAAGATCGCACCCCGAGTGCCTGCCTATCTGGTCAAGCATGTGGTCGAAAAAGCCAAGACCGGTGGATATATCCGTTTTGCCGTTCCCGTCGAGATCGATACTGACAAAGATATCAGTCTCCGAGGTCTTTCTCTCAACAGTGGCACTCCTTTCCACAGAGAACAGGAACCGTGCAACATCGCTCCAGCGGGGAGAGAGCAAAACACAGACATCTTCAAAACCTTTTTCTTCAAGTATCTTCTCACCTTCGGCCTCATCTTTCATAAAAATGGCCTTGCAGCCAAGGTTTCTGGCAAGTTCTACATCGGTGATGCGGTCGCCTATCACATACGAATTCTCCAGATCGTACTCATCGCTCATATACTCCTGCAACATCCCTGTACGCGGCTTGCGATTTGGCGAATTCTCCTCCGGCAGTGAAGGATCGATATGTATCTTGTCAAAAACTATCCCCTCATTCTCCAGGGCTTTAAGCATTTTATTGTGTGCGGGCCAGAATGTGTCTTCGGGGAAGGAACCGGTTCCCAGTCCGTCCTGGTTTGACACCATGGCAAGTTCAAAGTCAAGTGTCCCGGCAATGCGGGACAGATTCCTGAAAACACCCGGATAAAACTCCAGTTTCTCAAGACTGTCTATCTGAAAATCTTCAGGCGGCTCCACTATCAGGGTTCCGTCACGGTCGATAAAAAGTACTTTTTTCTTTGTTGATGTCATGTTTTGAGGGGTTTGTTTTTTTCACTCTTTATTCCTCACCCCCTCAAATATCTTTTCATTCAGTCAAAATCAGTCGTCCTCCCCCTCTCCTTCAGGATAGGGGGACGGGGGGTAAGGAAATATCTCAACTTAACTCTTTCAGTGTCTCAATTAGTTTATCATTCTCTTCCGGCGTTCCAATGGTGATACGAAGGCAGCCTTCGCACATGGCAACTTTCGATCGATCACGTATGATGAGCTTTTTCTGCACAAGCAAGTCATATATTTTTTGTGGCTCATCGACTACCACGAGCAGAAAATTGGCATCCGAAGGATATATCTTTTTTATCAGTGGGTTCTGCTGTAATGCCTTTTTCAGGCGCTCTTTTTCTCTTAGTATCACCGAGACCCAATCGTCCTTCTGCTGTGCATTTTCGAGGAACTCCAATGCCTTTTCCTGTGTGAGTAGGTTCACGTTGTAAGGATACTTGATCTTGCTAAGCACATCGATGATCTCCTTAGAAGCAAAAGCCATTCCAAGCCGTATCGCTGCAACTCCCCATGCCTTCGAAAATGTTTGAAGTATCACCAGATTGGGATGATCTGCCAGCTTGTGCATCAGGGTTTTCTCCGGAGCAAAGTCAATGTATGCCTCGTCCACTACCACAATACCATCAAAACCGGAAATCACCTTGAGCATATCCTCTTCACGAAAGACATTGGCTGTGGGATTGTTGGGAGAACAGATGAAAATCATCTTTGTATTCTCATCGGCGGTATTAAGCAAGCCCGGCACATCCAATTCGAAATCCTGCTTTAGCAGGACTTTTCGCACCTCTACATCGTTGATGTCGGCAGCCACCTGATACATTCCGTAAGTGGGGTCTATCGACACCACATTATCCTTTCCGGGGATACAAAATGCCCTGAAAAGCAGGTCTATAGCCTCATCACTGCCGTTGCCGAGAAAGATATTTTCCGGCGCTACGCCTTTTATCTCCCCTATCTTCTTTTTCAATTCCGATTGATACGGGTCGGGATAGCGATTGTACGGTGCATTGAACGGATTTTCATTGGCATCAAAGAACATGGCATCCGCACCGCTGAACTCATCACGCGCTGAAGAGTATGGCTTTAAAGAGACAATGTTCGGGCGGAGGAGACGTGAAAGAAGCCCCCCTCTATCCCCCCTGAGGGGGGAAGGTCTATTGACATTGTTTTGTTTTGAATCTTTCTGGTTTTTCATTTTAAACTGATTTTACCTTGTCAATCCTTCAACCTCAATGCAACAGCGTTTTTATGGGCATCGAGATGCTCGGCAGTTGCCATTGTCTCTATCACCGGGCCAAGGCCCTGCAAGCCCTCTTTCGATATCTTTTGATAGGTTATCTTCTTGACAAAACTATCAAGGTTCACGCCACTGTATGCTGTAGCATAACCATTGGTCGGCAGGGTGTGGTTCGTACCGGAGGCGTAGTCACCGGCGCTTTCTGGTGTGTAGTTACCAAGAAAAACAGACCCTGCGTTAACTATCTTTTCTGCCACCTCTTCGTCTTTTTGCATGGAGATGATAAGGTGTTCAGGCGCATAACGGTTTGCCAGGGCTATCATCTCTTCTTCATCTTTCAGCAGTATCAGACGGCTGTTGGCAAGGGCTTTTGCAGCAATGTCCTTCCTTGGCAGCTTTGCAAGCTGCAATTCGACCTCTCCTTCCACTTTGCCCAGCAATTCTTCGCTGTTGGTAACAAATATCACCTGGCTGTCGGGACCGTGTTCTGCCTGCGACAACAAATCGGCAGCAATGAACACGGGATTTGCACTGTTGTCGGCCATCACTAAAACCTCAGAAGGACCGGCAGGCATATCTATGGCAACATCTTTAAGACTGACAAGCTGTTTTGCTGCTGTTACGAATTGGTTGCCCGGGCCAAAGATCTTGAACACCCCGGGTATTGTTTCGGTGCCGTAGGCCATTGCACCAATGGCCTGTATTCCGCCTGCCTTGAATATCTTTGTAATGCCTGTGACCGATGCGGCGTAAAGTATCGCCGGGTCGATCTTGCCGTCTTTCGATGGGGGCGTGCACAGTATCACTTCTGAACAACCGGCGATCCGGGCAGGCACTGCAAGCATCAGGACTGTTGAAAACAACGGTGCCGAACCTCCCGGTATGTAAAGCCCTATTTTTTCGATGGCCACACTTTTCTGCCAGCATTTTACCCCGGGTGCGGTCTCCATGATCCTCACCCCCTCTTTCTGCATGGCATGAAAATTCTCAATATTTTCACGTGCACTCCTGATGGCACCTTTCAGCTCTTCGGGAACATTTGTCTCTGCTTCTGCTATCTCAGCTTCGCTCACCTGCAAGTTTCCAATTTCAATTCCGTCGAACATCTTCGTGAAACGCTTAACGGCGCTGTCACCCTTTTTACGCACCTCGTCAAGTACCATGCGGGCAGTATCGAAGAGTTCCGTTATGTCATTTTCGGGGCGTTTCAGCAAGTCGGCCCAATCTTCCTGTTTCGGATATTTTATCGTGTTCATCGTATTGTTTTTTACTGTGTTAAAGGATCATCTTTTCTATCGGGATGATCAGAATTCCCTCGGCACCATTTGCCTTAAGCTTGCCTATCACATCCCAGAATTCATCTTCGCTGATGACCGAGTGAATTGAACTCCAGTTTTTGTCGGCAAGGGGAAGGACTGTGGGACTTTTCATGCCGGGCAATATCTTTACAATCTCTTCAACTTTGTCGTTGGGAGCATTCAACAACACGTATTTGTTCGAGTTGGCTGTTTGCACCGCATTGATTCGAAAGATCAGTTCTTCAAGTAACTCCTGTTTTTCCGGCTCAAGACCTTTCTTAGCTATCAGGACAGCCTCAGAATACATTGCTACATCAACCTCTCTGAGGCGGTTTGCGACAAGTGTGCTTCCTGAAGAAACAATATCGAAAATTGCATCAGCAAGGCCAATTCCGGGAGCTATCTCCACCGAGCCGGCTATCTCATGAATATCTGCCTCAACTCCATTCTCATCAAAATACTTCTTAAGAATGTTGGGGTACGATGTAGCGACTTTCTTCCCGTTGAACCACTCAATGCCCGGATAATCCTGTGCTTTAGGAACGGCAAGCGACAACCGGCATTTGCCAAATCCCAGCTTACGCGCAATATCAACCTCGTACCCTTTTTCATACATCTCGTTCTCTCCCACAACGCCTATATCGGCAACACCATCAGCAACAGTCTGCGGGATATCATCATCCCGGAGGAAGAGCACCTCGATGGGGAAACCCGGCGATGATGCCACAAGCTTTCCACTGCCCACATTAAACTTAATTCCTGCCTCTTTAAACAATTTCATCGAGTCTTCGTTCAAACGACCCTTTTTTTGCAATGCAATTCTGATCTTTGTCTTCATCTTTTTTCTTTTTTAAATAAAAAAGGCTCACCATCCGGCAAGCCTCTTTAAAAATATCATTTTAAGACAATACTTCACCGGCCTACCGCAAAAGCAGGAAATGATGATGGTGAGTATGATGTCTTTCTACTGTCATGCTTCTTGTAATTCGAAAGCAAAAATATGTCAGATAATTATAATTTCCAAACAAAAGCCGGAATAAAATAAAAAACTCATATTATGTAAGTATTTCTCATGTTTTACGACTAACAAAGTACGAACCATAAAAAATGGAAAATGAAAATTCTCATACTTATCACGATAACCATGTTTTCAGCAAACATACTACGGGGACAGAACATTAAAGAAGCAAATGGCTTAAAGGTTGGAACATCCGCCCCGATGTTTGACGCTGCCAATGCCGGCAATGATGTTTTCAGCCTGAAAGAAGCTCTGAAAAAAGGGCCCGTTGTTCTGATATTTTACCGCGGATACTGGTGCCCGGTGTGCAACAAGCATTTGGGCTCCCTGCAGGACAGTCTTAAACAAATAGAAAAGACAGGGGCAAAGGTCGTTGCCGTCTCTCCCGAAAAACCGGAATATCTCAACAAAATGGCAGAAAAGACCGGTGCAGAATTTACCCTCCTTTATGATGAGGAATACAGAATAGCCACTGCCTACGATGTGAATTTTATGCCCGGTGCAACAGAAAAACTTATCTACAATGTTTTTCTTAGTGCGGGGTTGAAGTCAACCCACTCCGACAGGTCGCAACAATTGCCAATACCTGCCACTTACATAATCAGTCGGGAGGGTAAAATCATCTGGCGTCAATTTGATCCCGACTACCACAACCGTTCATCGGTAAAAGACATTTTACAAGCATTGCACAAATACAACTGAATAATATTTTGAAACGGCCCTGCTTTGCATTATTTTAGTGACAAATTAAGTTATCATGTCAATAAAAAAGCACATTCCCAACACCCTAACCAGTATAAATTTAGCATGCGGGTCCCTTGCGGTCTTCTTCGCATTGAACGGACAGATAACATGGAGTGTCTGGCTGATCTTTATCGGTGCGGTCTTTGATTTTTCTGATGGTTTTGCCGCAAGAGGATTAAAGGCATACAGCGACATGGGTAAAGAGTTGGACTCCCTTGCCGATCTGGTCAGCTTTGGCATGGCCCCGGCAGCCATATATTCCACATTGGTAAAATGCCTCATTACGGGTGATATCAACACTCCTTTTCCATCGTTGCAGACATCACAACAAATTTTCGTCATTGTACCACTCATCCTTGTTGTTTTTTCAGGGCTCAGACTTGCCAAGTTCAATGTTGATACGCGTCAAACTGAAAATTTCCTCGGGCTTACCACAACTGCCACCGGTATTTTTACCGCCTCTTTTGCCTATATGGTTATGAAATATCCGGAAATGTTTAACTGGCTTACACCTTATGTGTTAACCGGGATGGTGATCTTTTTCAGTATTATGCTGGTAAGTGAAGTGCCTATGTTCTCGTTAAAGATCAAGAATCTTAATGTTAAAGAAAATATTGAGCGCTTTATACTGCTTGCCCTCACAGTTGTGTATACCTTTTGGCTTGGGGTAGGTGGCATTGCTGCCACAATACTGACTTACATCATTTACTCCCTTATAAAATGGAGCTTAAGTGCTTTTAAATAACTAAAGTTTCGCACATTCTTTTAATTGATTGATAATGAATTAGAAAAACAAACTGCATTTTCCATATTTTGTTCAATATCAGAGTTTTGAAACTTCCATTTAAAATCAATTCCATCTCCGTGATACTTTGTGTATTCTTTGTGAAACTCTGTGTAACAGCTATTTCACAAAAAAACACGAAGAAACCTCAAAGAACCACAAAGGGATTAATATGCATTCATAATAATGTGTTCCAAATAGTTATAAACTTTTAAATAAAATGCGAAACTTGAGTAAATATTAAATTTACCGGAACAGATAAGAAAAACAAACCCGGCCTAAAAATATAGAGCCGGGTTTTATCTTTTGTTTACCTCTCTTTACAAGCTCCAGTATGTGAGGTTTTTTATCTTGTCGCGATAGATTCCTTTCACATCAACAAAAATGCCATCAGGTACAAGTATGCTCTTGAAATACTCCTCATCAAGGTCAAGGTATTCGCGGTGATTAACTGCTACTATCACAGCATTGTACTTGCCTTTTATCTCATCAATCAGGCCGTAGCCGTACTCTTCCATAAGTTCCTCCGATGAAGCATGCGGGTCATGTACATCAACATCTACACTGAACGATTTAAGTTCATTGTACACATCAGCCACCTTGGAATTCCTGATGTCGCTCACGTTCTCTTTGAATGTGGCTCCCATTATCAACACTTTGGCGCCGTTCACCTTGTTGCCGTTGGCTATCATCTTTTTCACTGTTGTTTTGGCTACGTAACCACCCATCGAGTCATTGATGAAACGGCCGCCGGTGATTATCTTTGAGTGATAGCCCAGCTCGTTTGCCTTGTAGGTCAGGTAGTACGGATCAACACCGATACAGTGGCCGCCTACCAGTCCGGGAAAGAAGCGAAGGAAGTTCCATTTTGTACCCGCTGCCCGAAGCACTTCAAAAGTGTTAATGCCAAGGCGGTTGAAGATGAGAGACAGTTCGTTCATCAAAGCGATGTTCACGTCACGCTGAGTGTTCTCGATGATCTTTGCCGCCTCTGCCACTTTAATGGAGCTGGCCTTATGGATACCTGCTTTGATGATAGACTCGTAAACACCTGCTACGGTCTCAAGCGCTTCATCATCACTCCCGGAAACTATCTTTAATATTTTTGTCAGAGTGTGCTCTTTGTCTCCCGGGTTGATACGCTCAGGAGAGTAACCCACCTTAAAGTCTTCGTTGAATCTCAGCCCTGATTCCTTTTCCAGTACCGGAACGCAGTCCTCTTCGGTACATCCCGGGTAAACAGTTGATTCAAAAACAACATAATCGCCCTTTTTCAGTGCTTTGCCCACAGTTGCCGTAGCCGACAGAAGCGGCCTAAGGTCAGGCAGGTTGTGTTTGTTGATGGGGGTTGGCACGGCAACTACATGAAATGTTGCCTCTTTCAGGTCTTCCGGATTATAGGTGAACTGAATATCGCAGCCTTCAAAATCCTCTTTCTCCAGTTCGTTACTGGGGTCAATACTTTTTTTCATCAGGTCAACACGTTCGGGCTTAATGTCAAAACCTACAACCTGCATCTTTCGTGCAAACTCAAGTGCAATGGGCAGTCCCACATATCCTAATCCGATAACGGAAAGTTTTGTCTCTTTTGATAAAAGCTTCTCTATCATTTTTGGTTATTTTAAATTGGTTGGTTTATTTCTGTAAATTCTTTCAATTATATCTATCACTTTCAGCCCTTCCTCGGCCGTAGTGGTCATTGTTGATCTTCCTTTTAGGGTGTCTATCACATTCTCTATCACATAGTGGTGGTTGGCCGCAGACCCTTTATACGAGCCGTAGTTGTTAGGGGGATTAACCTTTTGCAGGTCGGGCATCTCGTAATTTTCAACATGACAATACTCCACTTTGTTCATGTACTGACCGGCAACTTTAACCGTACCTTTCTCCCCGATTATGGTAATGCTGCTTTCAAGGTTCTTGTCCCACACCGAAGTGCTGTAATTAATGTTTCCCATGCCGCCTTTCACGAACCGGAAAGTGACAACGCCTGAGTCCTCAAAGTCGATAGTACTGCTATGTGAAAAGTTGCTGAAACTGCTGCTGATATCCTCAATATCCCCGAAAAGCCAGTACATTATGTCGATGAAATGCGAGAATTGAGTAAACAACGTTCCTCCGTCAAGATGCCGGTCGCCATGCCAGTTGCCCTTGCTGTAGTAACGGTCATCACGGTTCCAGAAACAGTTAAGCTGCACCATGTAAATATCGCCAATACGATGGTTATCTATCATCTCTTTCAGCCATACCGACGGAGGCGAGTAACGGTTCTGCATTACCGTAAACACATGTTTAGATGCCTGCTGTGCTATTGATATAATTCTCTGAACATCTGTAGTAGTAAGGGCAATGGGTTTTTCTATCACAACATGCTTGTTTGCACCAAGGGCTTCCATTGCATGCTCTGCATGAAGGCCGTTAGGCGTGCAGATGTTCACTACGTCTATATCGTTATTATCGTCAAGCAGATCGGAAAGGGAACCATAAAAGTTTTCTTTAATATCATCAATGCCAAGTTCTGAAGGGGAAAGTATGTCAGCCACAGCAGTCAGTTCGGCCTCATTGTTTTGACGGATCATCTCGGCATGTCTTTTGCCTATGTGCCCCATACCGACTACTGCAAACGTTATTTTTCCCTCTTTGCTCATTAAATGATTTTTCAGACAGATTACGAAAATAGGTTATTTTCGCTTTTGTATAACTGTTGCTATTCAGGTATTTGACAAACAGCCATGAATGTTATACGAAAGAGATAGGAATATGTTGTGAAGTATCAGTCTTTTAGCTTTGTTACGCGGTCATTTTCCAGTTTGTACCGTTCTTTGCTTTCCGGGCAAACGGCTATTCCATTATCATCAAACTCAAGCCGGTGACCGTATTCGCTCATCCAGCCAAGCTGCCTTGAAGGATTGCCCACGACAAGGGCATAAGGTTTTACTGTTTTTGTTACCACGGCCCCGGCACCGATAAAGGCATACTCGCCAATGTCGTGCCCGCAAACTATGGTCGCATTGGCCCCGATGGTTGCGCCTTTCCCTACGTGCGTTTTCGCATACTGATTTTTACGGTTGACTGCGCTTCTCGGGTTTATCACATTGGTAAAGACCATTGACGGCCCGAGAAAAACATCATCGTCGCAGGTTACTCCGGTGTAGATAGATACATTGTTCTGTACCTTCACGTTTTTTCCAAGGACAACCTCGGGTGATACCACCACGTTTTGTCCGATATTGCAATTCTCTCCTATCACACATCCGGTCATGATGTGGCTGAAATGCCATATCTTGGTACCCTCTCCTATCTTGCAGCCCTCATCGATAACGGCTGTTTCGTGTACAAAATATTCCGTATTTGTTTTATGTTCCATTTTTTATTTTAATATTTCGTTAACTTTTTAGCCACGAACCAGCCCGGCTAAAGCGGTCAGGCGGGTGCACGAATATAATTTTTTCAACAACTTACAGCTCTTTGTGACTTAACACATAAACTATCAATGATGTACACAAACGCTTAACGAGTTTTTTATTTTTTAAAGAAAGACAAAACACCGTTTTTAATGTGTTCAAGCTGTCCTGGTGTCATCTCGGTGTGTATGGGCAGGGCAAGGACTTCTTCCGTCAGCAGTTCGGAAACAGGCAGGGAGATATCCTGTGTCATCCATTTTGAGAAAGCTTTTTGTTTGTGCAGTGCCACAGGATAGTAAACCATTGAAGGGATGTCCCTTTTCTTCAGCCAATCCTTCAATGCATTACGCTTGCCGTTCTGTACTCTCATCACATACTGGTGGAATACATGCTGTGAATCAGGATTCCTGCCGGGAATACTTATCTCTTCAATGTTTTCAAAAGCATTGTCGTAGAATGCTGCCACCTCCTGCCTTCGTTTGTTGAAATCATCAAGATGCGGGAGCTTCACATTCAGGATTGCCGCCTGCAGGGTGTCTAACCTTGAATTCACACCTATGGTCTCATGGTAGTATTTTATCTTAGTACCGTGATTGACAAACATACGAAGTTTCTCGGCCAGGGTATCGTCATTAGTCATACATGCCCCACCATCGCCAAAACACCCGAGATTTTTAGATGGGAAGAACGATGTGCAGCCAATGTTACCCATAGTACCGAGTTTTTGAGTATCGACATCTGTCTTAAAGTCGGCACCGAGACACTGGGCGGCATCTTCAACAATGTAGAGGTTATTCCTCTCTGCAATGTCTTTTATCTTTTTCATGTCAGCTCCCTGACCGAAAAGGTGTACGGGAATGATGGCTTTTGTCCGTGATGTGATAACAGCCTCAACCTGCTCAGTATCTATGGTGTATGTTTCAGGGTTTACATCCACAAGAACAGGCTTCAGGTCAAGCAGGCCTATGACCTCCACAGTAGCGATGAAAGTGAAAGCTGTTGTTATGACCTCATCGCCCGGTTTCAGGTCCAATGCAACAAGGGCTGCCTGGAGGGCATCGGTGCCATTACCGCATGTTATGACATGCCTGACACCCAGGTACTCTGCCAGTGAGGCCTGAAACTGTTTTACTGCCGGCCCGTTTATGAATGCCGAACTTTCTATAACATCCTGCATGGCAGCATCTATCTCCGGTTTTAGGCGGTGATATTGTGTTTGCAGGTCGACCATTTTTATATTGTCCATTCCTTTTTGTTTGTTTTGTAAAGATGCTAATTTAAGAAATAATCAGAACCCGAAATTTATTCCAAAGGAAAATATGTTGTCTCCTTCAAGATAAAAAGGAGGGGTGTAAATGTATTTATCGGGGCCTGAAATATTGTTGTTCTCGTATTCTGCAAAAATGAATCCGTCATTAATTATCTGATAACTTGCCTTCAACTGCCACTGTCTTTTATGATATCTTACCTCGTTCATAAAAGGCAGTCCCCAGCGCGGCTCATCCGGGTTGATCTCCGGGTTGTTGTCAAGATCGCCTTCAGAAATTAGTTTCTGGTAGTCCTTCCCTCTTCTTGCATTGGTGAAATTCATCTGAATGTCGAGGCCGCGTATAGGTTTGTAACGTGCCGAAAGAAATATCTCATCGGCATTGTCCTTCATATAATGCCCCAGCACATAGCCGTTGCTTTCGTATGTCGTGGAAGGGATGATATGCTGATACACCATCGGGTTCGACCGGGTGTACTCTGCCGTAAAACTTACATTTGGCACAAGCCCTGAGAGACGGGCACCAAACTTACAGCTTACATAGTTCGACTGCTGGTCTTCGTCGAACATCCT
The DNA here is from genome assembly GCA_027034005.1 of Marinilabiliaceae bacterium. Taxonomy (GTDB): domain Bacteria; phylum Bacteroidota; class Bacteroidia; order Bacteroidales; family Marinilabiliaceae; genus JAADEM01. The sequence continues at coordinate 12,039 of JALVJU010000265.1, read as the reverse complement.
GCTTGTTGATATCTCATCGATGAAAATAGTTGCATACAGGTGCAGGTATTTTATCTGGCGGCTGCTCACATCAAAATACATCTGGGCATTGTGCCCCACATCGTTGCTGCCCGAGTTGTATGTGTGGTCCACACTTTTGTAAAAAAGGAAAGGGATGAAAAATACAGGATTTGCATTCACATCTCCGTAAACTATCGAGTTACCTACCGAAAGGCGTAATCTTTTCCACGGGATGAAAGTGAACATATTGCTGGCGATAAACTTGTTGGCGTAAACCACCCGGGTGCCGTCGTAGTATTCATAAGAGCGGCAACTGTCCATCACTTCGCTCACAAGCCATCCGTGCGAGTAGCTGAACTCGAACCATTTTGCAGGGTTGAGTTTTAGGTAAATCTGGGCATAAGACGGGGTATGCGCAGAAAGAATGTTGGCCTCGGAATAGCCGTTGCCGTATGTGTAGTGGTCTTTAACCAGGCCTGCGTTTATCCACTTCCATGAGAATGTGATGCCGCCGCGTGCCTCGCTGTAGTCGGTCTCTTCTTTGTCTCCTTTGTAAATAGCGCCCCGGTGCTTTACAAGGTACTGCCTGCCCCCGAGGGGATATTTTTCATGATTGTCGCGCAGGCTTGCGTAAAATCCGAAATGCTTGCCAATGTATGCAAAGAACTCCCCTCCGCCCCAGCGGTGGTAGTCTAATGAGTTCCCGTTCGCATATCCTTTTATCCCAAGTATGCCGTTCAGGGAGAATTTGAAGACCGAGTCGCTGTAGTAAAAAATGTCAAAACGCTTTTTGAAGTTCTTGCCGACAAGAAGTTCTTTATTGAAATCCCTGAGATAAAACCCTATCGCTTTTTTCTGCCGTTTAGTAAGTCCTGTACTGTTTTCTGCCTGTTTCAGCCAGTTTGCTATCTGCATCCTTGAATACGGTTTAACAGCGCTATTGACATCAATGGCCCCAATGTCGGCCAGCTCGTCGATAAAATCGTAAACGGCCTCATTGTCTATGTGGTACGGAACATCCTGTGCAACTGCCTTGACGTATGCAAAAAGAAGAAGCGATATCAGTATGAAATAACCGGTTTTTATCATAGTTGAACTTAGGTCTTGATTTGGGTTAAGAACTTCTCTTACGGTGAAAGATAATGTTTTTTAAGATTTTGAAAAAATACCTTGTGTCCGTTTTGAAAGGATGCTTTTTGTACTGCTCTATGTAACGCTTTTCGGAGTCCATGATCTCTTCTAATGTCTTTGGCATGTCGGCATAAAAAGGCGGCAGCAGTCCGGGTTTTACGGTTGCCCTCAGTTCCTGTATTTCCGGAGTGTAAAGACTCAGATAGTGCGGGCTCAATGGGCGAACCCCCACTAGCTTTATCTCCCCTTTCATCAGGTTCCATACCATAGGCACTTCATCAAGCCATGTTTTCCGAAATATGCCGCCAAGACGAGTTATCCTGAAATCGTCTTTGAACTTACCTCCTTCTTTCAAGTTATTGTGTTCATACACGTAATCCTGTATGTATTCGGAATAGGGCACCATTGTGCGCAGTTTGTAAACGGTAATCGTCTTTCCGCCTTTGCCTATGCGTTTCATCCTCAGCATGGTTCCGTAAGAGGGATTCTCGTTCTGCAACGGCTCCCGGAATTTCCGGTAAACGTAGTATGTATAACCATCTATGAGTTCCCTTTTCTCTTCCTTGAACCCATTATAGTAGAGCCGTCCCATTATTTCCGGGTTTGACATAACCCTGTTTCTGTCATCAGTAACCCAGAGATAAAACCAGCGGGTAAATCTTGTTTTGGGAAAAACACGTTTGAATATGTAATCGAAGAAAAAGTACACCAGGTTGAACGGGAAAAAGTATTTTTTCAGTATCCGTTTCTTGCGCTGTCCCATTGTTTCCACGCAACAGATAAACCGACCGTCGAGCTTCAGTATCTTATTGGCTGTTTGAAAAAAAGTGTTGACATCTTTGATTTTGTTTACCCTTTTCAAGTTTAGGACAGTATCGTAACTATGGCCTCCGGTAGTGATAAGGTTCATGGGTTCCCCCGTTGCCACAACAAGAGTATTGGCAGAATCAAGGTATCCATTCTCCATTATGAATGAACATACCTCGTCGCCTGAATATTTTCTGATAAACTCTTCCATATACCTGATTGTAGTGAGCGGGGCTTTACCTGTTGGCTTTCAGGCTAAAGTATTAAAAAAAGCTTTCGCGTTCAAATAAGGCAGGCAATAAAATAACGGTTTGGTTCATTAATCTAGAAAAAAAGCGATTATTAATCCCGTAGAATCGATGTTTTGTACAATTAAAACTGCTGTTAGCCAAAAATAAGACCCCGCGTGAAGATTCAGGCGGGGTCTTGTGAAATTACTCTGTTTAAATCTTATCTTATTTCCGAGCCCGGTTTTATGTTTTTCTCAGGTGATACAAAAATAAGTTCGCCGTTTGCATCCTCAGCCATCAGTATCATGCCCTGGGATTCAATTCCGCGAATTTTTCGCGGCGCAAGGTTTACAAGGATGCTTACCTGTTTGCCCATGATTTCTTCGGGGGTAAAATACTCAGCGATGCCCGAAACAACAGTACGCTTATCAATACCGGTGTCGATCAGGAGTTTTAAAAGTTTTTTGGTCTTTGCAACTTTTTCCGCTTCAAGAATGGTTCCGATCCTTATGTCCATCTTGGTGAAGTCATCGAATGAGATGTTTTCTTTTGCAGGTGCAGCCTCTTTCGCTGCAGCATCGTTGTCCTCTTTGGTTTTTGCCAGGCGGTCGAGCTGTGCCTGTATTTCATCGTCTTCTATCTTTTCGAACAACAGCTCAGGCTTGTTAATCTTATGTCCTGCCTCAAGAAGCTCTTTTTTGCCGCAAACATCCCACTCCTTACCTTCAAAGTTGATCATCTTCTGCATCTTCTTTGCTGTAAATGGCAGGAACGGTTCCATCAGAATGGCAAGATTTGCAGTTATCTGCAAAGCAATGTTCATGATGGCCTTAACTCTTTCAGGGTCGGTCTTTGCAAGTTTCCATGGCTCGCTGTCGGCAAGGTATTTATTCCCTAGCCGTGCAAGGTTCATGGCTTCTTTCACTGCTTCACGGAATTTGAAATGGTCTAGCGCTTCCTCGGTCTTCTTAACAATCTCCGGTATTGCCTCAAGTGTCTCCTTGTCGTAATCTGTCAGTTCTCCTGCAGCAGGCACAACACCGTCGTAGTATTTTTGAGTTAATACAAGGGCTCGGTTCACAAAATTTCCAAGTATGGCAACAAGCTCATTGTTGTTGCGAGCCTGAAAATCTTTCCAGGTAAAGTCGTTGTCCTTGGCTTCCGGGGCGTTAGCCGTCAATACGTAACGTAGCACGTCCTGCTTGTCTTTGAAATCTTCAAGGTACTCGTGCAGCCACACAGCCCAGTTGCGCGATGTTGATATCTTGTCTCCTTCAAGGTTCAGGAACTCGTTTGCCGGCACATTGTCGGGCAGGATGTAACTGCCTTCCGCTTTCAGCATCGACGGGAAAACAATACAGTGGAAAACGATATTGTCTTTCCCAATGAAATGTATCATGCGTGTTCCCGGATCTTTCCAATATTTTTCCCATTCAGGAGTTAACTCTTTTGTGGCCGAAATGTACCCGATGGGGGCATCAAACCACACATACAAGACTTTGCCTTCAGCGCCTTCAACAGGGACAGGCACGCCCCAGTCGAGGTCACGGCTTACTGCACGCGGCTGCAGTCCCATGTCAAGCCACGACTTGCACTGACCGTAAACATTTGGTTTCCATTCCTTGTGCTCTTCGAGTATCCATTTTTTCAGGAACGGTTCGTGCTTGTCGAGCGGCAGGTACCAGTGCTTTGTCTTCCTTAGCACAGGAACACTTCCCGAGATCATTGATTTAGGATTGATAAGGTCGGTTGCGTTAAGTGATGTCCCGCAGGCCTCGCACTGGTCGCCGTAAGCTCCTTCACTTTTACAGTGAGGACATGTGCCTGTGATGTAGCGGTCGGCCAGAAACTGCCCGGCCTCTTCATCGTAATATTGCTCGGTCTCTTTTTCGATGAACTCTCCTTTGTCATAAAGGGTCTTGAAAAATTCAGAAGCAGTATCGTAATGGGTCTTGTTAGTTGTGCGCGAATAGATATCGAATGAAATGCCGAAATCTTCGAACGACTTTTTTATTATCCCGTGGTATCTGTCCACAATATCCTGAGGCGAAACACCTTCGTTTTTAGCTTTAAGTGTGATAGGCACACCATGCTCGTCTGAACCTCCGATAAGCACAACATCCTCATTTTTCAACCTGAGGTAACGTACGTAAATATCGGCAGGAACGTAAACTCCGGCAAGGTGGCCGATGTGAACGGGCCCGTTTGCATAAGGGAGGGCCGTGGTAACTAATGTCCTTTTAAATTTATTCATCTCTTTTTTCGATTAATCTTTTTTGTAAAAACAGTGCCAGCGTTAGTTCACTTAAATATGTTTAATTGGATTTTCCGGTATGTATTACCCCTTAAATTTCAATAATTAGCACGTTTTTTTTAACTTCACAAAGATAACCAAACATTTTATTCCTGAGAAAAAGATTTTTCAATGATATTTCCAAGGTTCATACAGGAGGGAGCAACCATCGGGATTGTTGCTCCGGCAGGCAAGATTGACCGTGATGCGGTTGAAGCTTCAAAGGATTTTCTTCATCAACTGGGCTATAAGGTGGCCCTCGGGGAGAATGTGTTCAGTTCGTTCAATCAGTTTGCCGGGAAAGATGAGAGCAGGGCATCTGATTTTCAGCATATGCTCGATAGCTCTGATGTTGATGTGATAATGTGTGCCCGCGGTGGGTACGGCACAAACAGAATCATTAACGAGCTTGATTTCAGCCATTTTATGCAGAATCCGAAATGGATAGTAGGATACAGCGATATCACCGTCATTCACTCAATGCTGCAGAACCGGCTTGGTATGGCATCGATACATGGCCCCATGCCGAAGAACTTTACGGGAAAGAAAATTGATGAGAGCGACATAGTTAACCTTTTTAACATCCTGAAAGGCAATCTGCCTGAGTATAAGACTCCGGCGCATCAGTTGAACAGAACAGGGGAGGCCGAAGGTGAACTCATCGGTGGCAACCTGTCGATACTCTACAGTCTGCGGGGCACTCCACTGGATTTCGACCAGCATGGCAAGATACTTTTCATCGAAGATGTTGGCGAGAAGTTGTACCATCTCGACAGGATGATGATGAACCTAAAGAACAGCGGTGTTTTAAAATGTATCAGGGGACTGGTTGTGGGGCAGTTTACCGAAATGACCGATAGTGAGACCCCCTTCGGCCTTGACGCATACGGGATAATCCATGATGCGGTCAAAGAGTACAACTATCCTGTAATATTCGATTTCCCGGCCGGACATGTGAAGATAAATCAGCCATTGATTTTTGGGAAAAGGGTTTTGCTTTCAGTGGATGAAAAAGGAGGGTTTTTGTCTTTTTGAACTGGTTGTTTAGTGATTAAAGATTAGTGGCAGATTGCTATGATTAAAATGACACATACCAAACAAACATCGTAAATCAAACATCGAATCCCGTTAAACGGGACTTCGCTATCGCTCAGCATCCTAATATCGAACATCATACATCAATTATCATGTCAGAGCATAACGAACTGGGACAAACCGGTGAAGAGATAGCTGCCGAATACCTGACATCAAAAGGGTTTGAGATTCTTGCTTCCAACTGGAGGTACAATCACAAAGAGATTGACCTGATAGCAAGAGACGGTGACTATCTGGTCATTGTTGAAGTTAAGACCCGTACTTCAGACGGATGGGAAAACCCGCGGGAGGCAATAACGAATAAGAAAATAAGGTTCCTTGTCGATGCAGCCGAAGCATACATAATGCAGAATGATGTGATGATGGAAACACGGTTCGATATAGTAACGCTTATCCCGTCAGGTGACGGATGGGAGATAGAGCATTTAAAAGAGGCGTTTTATCCCCCGCTGTAAGCTTTTTAAAAAACTTGATTATCGGTGTGGCTCAAAGATACGCCAACAGTGGCCAATGTATGCCGTATCAACATTTCAATGTCAGGGCACGACCGAAACTTTAGGTGGGCGGATATTGGGGACACAACTTCCATTCGTGCTATAATAAATCCAAGTTTTTATGTTAATCTGTCTCGTTAGGCTAACACTTTACAAAAGAATCTGCGGAAAATATCCGTCTATACCATATCCTTCATTCCTTGAGCTTGAATTAATCTTTAGCAGGTAAAAACATCCATTTATAAATTATTTGTTGAAATTCCGCCCATTTAGTTGTAGATATAAAAAAATGATAATACATTTATACTAATGAACAATCATTGTCTAAAATAATCATTTTTTAATATGAAAGAGGTAACAAAAAGAAAGATCATAGAAGTAGCTTCACAGCTTTTTGCGAAATACGGGTTTCATAAAACCTCCGTGGACCAGATAGCGAAAACAGCACGTAAAGCCAAAGGCTCACTGTACTATCATTTTGCAAGCAAAGAGGAACTGTTTACGGAGGTTGTTTCCCAGGAATTTGCCAAGGTCAGGGAGGCGATAATAAAAGTGGTTGAAAACAATAAGCTCAACCCGGTAGAGAAATTAAAAAGGTTTCTTTACACACGCAACCAGATGCTGGCAAGGTCAGGCAATTACCATGAAACTTTAAGGGCCGATCTTTTTGAGCGCTTTGAGTTTCTCGATAAAGTAAGACAGGAACACGATGAGTGGGAGAAAAGCCAACTGGAGAAAATACTGAACGAAGGGATAGTGAAAGGTTACTACATTAATCTCGGCGATGTGAAAATGGTTGTCGATGTGTTCTATCTTGTCTTAAAAGGTCTTGAGATCCCGTTCTTTATTCAGAAACTTTATCTCACACTCGGTTCAAAAGTGGATGACCTGGTCGGGATAATGCTCAGGGGAATATCTGCGAATCCTCAGGATATGATAAAAAGACGGGAAGAAAACAGGAGAAACGGATGAAGAAACAAGTAGCATTGGCGCTTGGCAGCGGAGGGGCAAGAGGTATTGCACACATAGGGGTTATACGGGAGCTTGAAGAAAACGGATTTGAGATTACATCAGTGGCAGGAGCATCTATGGGGGCTTTGATAGGTGGAATTTATGCGGCAGGGAAACTGGATGAGTACGAAAACTGGATTACCTCCCTGAGTAAGAAAGACATATTTAATCTTGTGGATTTCACAATCAGCTCAAAAGGGTTCATTAAGGTGGACAAGGTGCTTAATGAGATCCGGAAAATCATTCCCGACCGAAAAATAGAGGATTTGCCCAAAAGTTATGTTGCTGTGGCAACTGACTTGGCAGGTGGGTGCGAAGAGGTGATAACTTCTGGCAGTTTGTACGAGGCGATAAAAGCTTCTGTGTCCATCCCTATGCTCATAACGCCGGTGAGAAAGAATGATACACTTTTTGTGGATGGCGGGGTGCTTAACCCGGTGCCGGTAAACAGGGTCAAGCGGACAGATGGGGATATTCTTGTTGCGGTTAATGTTAATGCTTTTATCCCGTTTGAGCAGAAAGTTGCCGATAAGGAGCAGAATAAAGACTGGGGCTGGTTTGAGAAGCTGAACAAACTGAAGCTTAACGGTTTTCAAATGCAGTTTCACAGCAATGGGAATGGAAACGGAAATGGCGGTAAAAAGAGTGATTTTGGTTATTTCAATATGCTGGCCAAAACGTCGAGCATCATGCTTAACCGAATAACAGAACTGACCTTTAAGATCACTCCGCCGGATGTGCTGATAGAAGTGTCAAGGGATGTTTGCGGGATATTCGATTTTTACCGTGCAACAGATTTGATAGAACTGGGCAGGGAAGCGGCAAGAGAGATTATCAGAGAAAAAAGTTTTACAGAACAGTTTGCTTTCTGACTTATTAGTAAGAATATCTTATGAATATTGAAGAATTCAGAGAGTATTGTATAAGGAAACCAATGGTCACAGAGGAGTTTCCGTTTGATGAAACAACGCTGGTGTTCAAGGTTGCAGGAAAGATGTTTGCTTTGACGGATCTTGAGGAAGATTTTAAAGTGAACCTAAAGTGCGATCCTGAACTTGCTGTTGAGTTAAGAGAAAGATATCCGTGCGTGCTGCCCGGATATCACATGAATAAAAAACACTGGAACACAGTTGTTGTCGACGGCTCGGTCCCTGATGAAGTTTTAAGGGAATGGATAGACAATTCTTACGATCTGATCGTGGCGGGATTGCCTAAAAAGATACGGGAAGAATTGAAAGGATACCATTAGTGTTATGCCATGCGTATTTTGACGTCCTTCCCACACTCCTAACCCCTAAAGGGGAATACCGCGCGCATAGGCTCCCTTCAGGGAACATAAGGGTGCGGGGCGGGTAGGCAATACGACATATTACGCCTGACATGAAGACAGTGTCAGATAGTTAGTTTTTAGGAGTAACAACCCGGGAACAGAAGTTTCTGTACCCGCAGATTTTAATTTATGTTGTAATGAAAAGATTGGTGAGATATTTTTTGCAGGGGTTGTTGTATGTTGCCCCGGTAGCAGTTACGGCATACGTCCTTATCGCAGCTTTCTTATGGCTTGACGGATTGTTGAGGGGCCTTGCCATCTTCAATCGTGAGCCGTTTTCCCATTTTAGTTTTCCGGGTGTAGGGCTGCTCATCATTCTTTTACTTGTAACATTTATTGGCTTTGCAGGGCAGCGCCTGATAACATCGCCCATATCGGCATTTTTCAGCAGGATGCTCGAGAAAGCGCCTTTGATAAAGGTGATCTATTCATCGGTCAAGGACCTGCTTTCGGCATTTGTAGGCAAGGAGCGAAAATTCGAAAAGCCTGTGCTCATCGAGATGGATAAAGAAGGCACCCTTCACCGCATGGGATTCATTACATCATCGGACTTGTCGGACTTGGGAATAAAGGATAAGATAGCAGTGTACCTGCCAAGTTCGTATGGTGTTCTGGGACATTTGTACATTGTACCTGCTGAAAAAGTTAAACCGGTAGATGCAAATTCTGCTGATGTTATGAAATTTATTGTTTCTGGAGGCGTTACAAAGGTGAAGTAGTGACAAGCAAAGGTTAAATAACAATCAGTATCACTTGGTAGAGGAAGTTAAATTTGTTATACTTTTAGGTTGAATTTTACATTAGAGAGATGAATGCTTTCCGGCACCATAGAGGAAAGTGGGGACAGTGAGGTTGAGAAGAATCAGAGAATAGTTTTTTGTTTAACTCGAAAACCCGTAACACGGCCTGAATGAAAAGGATACTTTTAATTCTGTCTCTTTTTTTGCCTGTAGTTTCCGCAATTGGACAACACAGTATGCCAGATACCATACATGCATATTTTACCCAATCAAAAATAACATTTGACGGAAAACTGGATGAGCCATGCTGGCAGGAAGCACAGCATATCAGCAATTTTACCCAGCGCGAACTATATGAAGGAGAGCCTGTAACCGAACGTACTGAAGTTGCAATAGTTTATACCACCAATGTAATGTACATTGGGTTCTGGGGGTATGATGATGAACCTGATAAGATCGTCGCACAAAAAATGTCGAGGGATTTCAGATGGAGCACCGATGATGATTTTGAGATTATACTTAGTACGTTCAATGATAACCGTAACGGTTATCTTTTTGTGACCAATCCCAATGGAGCAAGGGCTGATGTACTTATCTCGGATGAAGGAATGGGATTTAACATGAGCTGGAACGGGGTGTGGGATGTTGCCACAACAGTGACGGACAAAGGATGGTTCGCCGAAATTCAGATACCGTTTTCAACCCTTAAATTCAAAAAGAAGGAGAACCTTATCTGGGGAATCAACTTCGAAAGAAACATCAGGCGTAAAAATGAGCAGGTACTGTGGCAGGGCTGGTACCGTATTTATGATATCGAAAAGATATCCCAGGCCGGTCATCTTGACGGGTTAAAAAATATAAAAGCGAAAAACAAGGTTGAACTAAAGCCGTATATATCCGGAGGTACCGAAAATATTAAAGGAGAAGGGTGGAAAGGACGTTACAAAATAGGGGGGGATGCCAACTTCGATGTGACACCTACCCTTAAACTTAATCTTACCGTGAATACGGATTTTGCCCAGGTGGAAGCAGACAGGGCACGCATAAACCTTACCCGGTTTTCGTTGTACTACCCTGAAAAAAGGCAGTTTTTCCTTGAGGCCAAAGACTTGTTTCAGTTAAATATAGGGGAACGGGACCAGGTATTTTACTCAAGAAGGATAGGTATCCAGGACGGAGAGGAGATACCGATACTTGCAGGAACCAGGTTTTTCGGAAAACAGAACAGGACTTCGGTAGGAGTAATGTCGATACAGACGGCAAAAAAAGACTCTTTTCTTACCACAAACTATTCGGTGGCAAGGTTCAAGCAGGATATAGGACAGCAGTCGAATATAGGGGCGATCATAACCTCAAAGATACTTAACGGCCGCAGGAATATAGTTTACGGCACCGACTTCACATATTCCACATCGAAGATGTTTCACAACAAAAACCTGATCGTTTACGGGGCATTTTCACAATCGTTCACAAGCGATTCCGTGAACAAGAAAAATTCCGCGTACAGTCTTTTCCTTCAGTATCCAAACGACTGGCTGGAATTCGATCTTGCCGTGACAGGGAATCAGTTAAATTACAACCCGGAGATGGGTTTTATCCGAAGGCATAACAACCGAGTGTATTTTTCTTATCTCAGGTTCAACCCCAGGCCAAAGTTCCTGCCGTTCTTCCGGAATATAGTTTTTAAGCCGTGGGACATCAATTATTACGTAAACGACCAGACCAACCAGCTTGAAAGCCTTTTCTATGAGTTCCGCCCGTTTGGGTTCACAACAAAGAGCGGTGAGGAGGCAGAGTTTAACTACCAGTGGGCACTTGATCGCCTGGACGAACCTTTTGTTTTGCTTGATACCATAGTGATCCCAAAAGGTGAATACCGGGATTCGCGGGGAGAAGTGCAGTTTGAGACTTTCAGCGGGAGGCGGCTTTCCGGTGACATGTTTTTTAATATGGGCAGTTTTTACACCGGGAAAAGAACCCGTCTCGGGATTGGTGCAAATATGAACCTGAATAAACACTGGAACCTATCGGCCGGCTGGAACAGGAACTTCCTTACTTTCGATGAGGTATCACTTGCTACTAATGAGGTGAGCGGAAGGGTCATGTATGCCTACAGCCCGAAACTGAATTCCAGCCTGTTCGGGCAGTACAACAACGAAGACCAGGAGATACTCCTGAATTTCAGGATAAACTGGATACCGAAGATAGGAAGTGATTTTTACTTCGTGATAAATCAGCTTATCGACACATCAAATCACTCGTTTGTTTTACGTGAAACAACGATACTTGCAAAGCTGATCTGGGGAATCCCGCTTTGAGTAAGGTGTAATTTGGGAATGAATTAATGCTAGAATGATGTAATGCTACAAGGATTTATTATTCCAGCTCTCTGTGTGTTCCGTCGCAGAACGGGCCTTTTTTTGAATGTTCAGAACTCCTGACTTAAGGACATTAATTGCTGAGTTATCAATACCTTAGTTTTTTTGCCTCGTAAATAGAAAAGTTATTATTTTTGGTAAAAAAGTATTGATATGCAAATGCAATTGCCATTATTTCCGAAAGAGACAAAATTGTTGTCGGAGAGTTGGGGCGTTTTTATAAAAGATGACTTTGTTTATTATTTGCATAACGGCTCACCTGTGCACCTTCATCATAAAGACCTACCGTTATGTTACGGCAACGCTGATAGTAAACCATTCGTGCAGAGCCAAAAGGCTAAGCGAAGTGTTTGGTGTTGGGACGTTTAATTTCACCCGTTATGCCAGGCTTTTTCGAGAAAATGGTGCAGATGCATTTTTCGGCAAAGACCAGCGCAGGGGCAGGCGCCACGAACTTACTGACGAAAAATTAATTCAGGCACAGGAGTAGCTCGACAAAGGTATATCTCAGAAAAAAACAGCAGATGAGA
>JALVJU010000264.1 GCA_027034005.1 Marinilabiliaceae bacterium | reverse complement strand
GGATCGGGATCAGGCCAGTCGTGATCCCAGTAGTGCCCGGTCCACTTCAGGTGATGTTTTTCCGTATAACTGTGATACGGCTTGCTCCACCTGTCGATGAACATGCCGAGAAGTGTTGCATAATAGTCATGCCTGATATGCTTCCAGTCACCAATCTCAAGTTCAATGGACGGCAGATTGGTTTTCAGGTCATACCCGTTTCTTTTCTTAAACTCCTTAAAGAGATCAGGTGTCCATTTTATCCCACCGGGAGGCCCTATGTGCGGTTCATCAGTGAAAATACCTTTGACCTCTTTACCAAATTCGTTGCCAATGGCCTTCTCATATCCCGACATGGTTACATCAATGAACTTTTCGGTAACCCCTTTGTGCAGAAGGTCAACATACGAAAAGCCGGCATTCCACGGCTGTTTCTTGAAGTATTGTTTTTTATAAAGATAAAACTCGCCCTGTCTGTTCTTCTCTTCGTTCAAACGCTGTGTGATATCTACAAACTTTGAATCGACTCGTTTCAGCACCAGAAAATATTCACCTGCATCATCAGGCAGCTTGTCAACTTTTTTTGATGTCAGGCCTGCTCCTTCGTTGTATGAATCGGGCATTTCGGCAGGCACATGGCCTCCCGCAAAACCGCTCGGGTAGGAGTTTTCATCATACAGCCACACATCCATGCCTATCTCTTTACCTTTATCAACCGTATGTTTCACAAGGTCAAACCACTGCTCCGACAAGTACGGGGTAACAAGTCCGGGACGGGGATGGATGAACACTCCGCCAATGCCTTTATCCTTGAAATCCTCCATCTGCTCATCGATCTGCTGCCTGGTAACATCATCGTTCCACACCCACAACGGTGCAGAACGATACCCTGCAGGTGGATCAGCAAAAAGCTCCTGCAGTTCTTTCAGGGAACTGAGCTCAACACTGTTTTTATCTCCAGACCGGGTACAGGAGAAAAGAAAAACTACGGAAAAAAGTAATGCAAAAAGAGGTGACTTCATTTTTTTATTTTTAATCAGCATACCTTATGAAATTCGACATTCAGGATAGCTGCTATTTTTTTTATCCTGTCGGCAACATGACCTGTGCCTATTACCATGTGGTGCGACGGTCCCTGCTCTGACCATTGCTTTACAAACTCCTTAGCTCCAACAGAGAAACGGTAACGGCTGTTTGTGTTACCAATGTTCAACACCGGTCCTTCAACGCTTTCACCTTCGGCAGTCAGCAGCATAACCTTCCCTCCTGCCTTTTCCACAACCGAAAGAAGGGTCACCGCACCATGCTTTACACTCATCTGTATCGAAAGGCCCTTGCCCGGCTTACCGTGGTAAACAGGCAACGGGACTAATTTCACCTTACCCTCTGCTATCGCAGGATGCCCCGGTCCGTCATGGCCAAGCATCACGATGTCATCGACAAGGTCCATGGTATAAAATTCCGAGAAACTGCCTCCGCACCCGAGGGTGTCCATTATCTTCATGGCTATCACATTCTTAACCTCATACTCTCCTGCAACAGGGATACCTTTCATGGTAAGCAGCGTATTTCCCGGGATCACCGAAGTGATGATATCTTCATACTTTTTATCCCCTGCACCTTCAAAGTAGTATGCCAATGCGCCAAGTTCATTTTCTTTCACAAGTGTGTCAAGTGCAACAGATGTCCTTGAAGCCCTCTCCAGCTCAGGCTGTGAGCAACCTTTGTCTATCTCAAACCTTTCGCCAAACTCAACAATCCTGTCTAAAATCTGTTCTTTCGTAGCTTTCTCCATGCCATTCAGCAACCCGCCCGGCTCAAGTATCTCGAAATGGCAACCAAAGACAGACGACAACAGGGTAAGGTCACTGTACACATCCAGCATCCCACCGTAATACCTGCCAAGAAGTCCTACCCTGGTATTCCTGACAACACTAACCGTCCTGACGGCATCAAGCCACTCTTCAATCTCACTCCACGTATCTTCATCATCAAGAGAACCAACAACAAGGTGATAATCGATGCCCGACCTGTTAAAAACACTTGCTATCTCAGGTGCCGAGCATGCCTGACAAAAGGCAAGCCACTCGCCTGTCATCTTCCCGCGGTCACCAAGCTTGTTGAAACTATCGTAATCAATGGCTCTTTCGGGCTGGATACTTAAAACGATCACAGGAACCTTCAACTCCTGCACCACCGGCAGAACGGTAGAGCTAAGAGCATAAGTCGAGACAAAGAGGAATACGGCATCAACATTCTCTTTTTTCAGATAAACACCAGTTTTGCGTGCCTGCTGTGGTGTGTCTACAAGACCTGCATTCACAACCTCAACAGCGGGGTGCATACTGCCGATACGCTCCGCAATGAGATCCTGATAACCCACCAGCCGATCTTTCAGACCTTTGAACTGCGGCCAGTAAACATCCAGTCCTATGCCGTATAACCCTATCTTCATGTATTAATTTTATATATGATGATTGCCTCTGGTTTTTCTCCGTGCCCCCGCTTGACCACGCAGTCGGGCAGGTTTGTGTCTCTGTGTTATGTTATGTGCGATGGCTGCCCTAAACGCTTCGATGTGCAAGCCCGCCTGGCTGCGCAGTCGGACAGGTTTGTGTCTCTGTGTACATGAGATGTGCTTTCGTGGCTTCAAGACACGCCGACGATATCCGTAAGTATTCCTCAATCCCCCTTTTTCTCCTCCCCCAATCAGGGGGAGGCCGGGAGGGGGCTCTTATTTTTCCGCCGGAGCCGATATCACTCCAAGGTATCGTCCCATCCAGTATGGCAACAGATAAAGGTCGCCGCTGTACTCAGAGCGCCCGCCGCCGTTACGGTCGATCTCAAACATGTTAGTGTTGTGTTTGTACATCGGGCGCTCATCGGGCGGAAGCACCTCTTTTGTTGTCTGGTTCCTGAAGTTTGGAGGCAACAACTCAATATCCTTACGATGGCTGTTATGCACTGACCAGTCGATCAGGTCAAGCGGGAACTCGCGCAACCACCATGCAGACTCGTCAAGGTCGAACTTATCGGCACCTGTCATGGCATAGCAGAAGTTCCACAGGGCATCTTTCTCGGGCCTTTCTGCCTGCCAGTGGTCCCTGATAGCCTCTTTGTATTTTTGTTTCAGATCATTGTTGAAAGCATAAGGATAGAGGTACCAGTAACTGAGGAAGTACATCTCGTCATCCGAGTGGTTCCACTCCTCCGACAGGTTGGCTGCAAGAGGATTGCCCTCCGTCTTGCCAATCTCTTCCATGGGTCGCATAAGGTTATCAAGGTATCCGTACTTATCCATCAGCTCCATTGCTTTCTTTTTGTATTTTTCCTTTCCGGTAAAGTGATAAGCCGTTTGAAGGAATGCAATGATATTGGATGAGTTGAGCTTACGGTCACCCACACTTTTCGGGAAATGGTTCACATAATCCGGATTCCAGCGGCCCCACTGTGTAGGTTTGCCGTTCAAGTCGTAAAAATAAAGATCATGCTCAAGGAGATGATTTGTCATAATGTCGATCATGTGTAGGGCTTTTTGTTTGATTGCTTCATCAGGGATGATCTCGGCAACGAGAGCAAAAGCAAGATAGTGTCCTATGGCCTCATCGCTGCTGGTCGTCCCTTTCCACTCCCAAAGTCCGTCCTCAGTCTCATGCCAGTTCTCCTTGCCGTGAAGAATGTACCCGCTACGCTCATACGAACGTGAAGGGAAGCCCTCTATGGGATTGATGGTATGAAGGCGCACCATAGCATCAAATGCCTGGATGCTGTTCTCATAAGCTTCAGGTGATTTAGTGACAGCATACCTGAAAAGCTGACTTGCAAGGTACATCGATGTCCACAATCCATCGTTATCGGAATCCACCATCGTGCCGGAACTAAGGTCACCGGGTATCTTCATCGCATAGGTATCGCAGTTGAAACCGTCGCGTGTGTGGCGCATGCGCACCTGGCGTTCAAAAACCATTGCTTTATCGTACAGTGTCATCAGGTTAAACTGAATGGTTGCAAGGCCTTTGGATGTAAGAACAAGAATCGAATTATCAAGGCCTTTTGCGATAAAACGCACCTTATCGTCAGGTATCCAGCGGCGTCCCTCGTAGTAATTGAACTTGCCGTCGTTGCGTAACATGAAAGCACCATACTCCGACCCGAACCACAACCTGCCGTCTATCTCATTCACCGTAGTCAGCTTTACGCACGGCAGTTCACGGTTTGTTTTGGTTATCTTGTTCAAACCCTTGTCGAAAACATGGTAACCGTTGCTGGTGGCTATCACAAGTTCACTGTGGTTTTTCAAAAGGGTAAATGCGGTGAACCCCTCACCGTCAAGACGCTTTTCAATATTTTTTGTCTTCACATCAAAAAAGCACAACCGTCCGTCAGTCAGTATCCAGAACCCATCGTAATCCTTATCGTACTTAATATCTATCAGCTTAATGCCTTTGAAAAGTTTGTGATCCCACAGCTTGCCGGTTTTATCAACATAAACAACCTTACCGTCCGAACCGATAAGGAAATCGAAGTTTGCTCCCCCGTCGAAGGTCTTCGCATCAGGCAGGTCATACTTCACATAAAGTGTCCCGGCCCAGGCATCGCTCAGTACTGCCTTATCGGTCAGGTAAACATACTCATTCCGGTAAAGCTTCATATCCCGTATATCCATATCCATCAGAGGCCTGTACAACCTCTGTACAACGATCGATGTTTCCGACGGCCTGAGCAATCCCTTATCCGACGACAGTATCTGCGTGACATAGTTCCTGTCCACAAACACTTTCTTCATATCTGGGCTCATCTCGTCTGAGGCAAAAACATATTTGCTCTTTTCCTGCCAGAAGGGCTTATCCTCATAAACCGGCTGCTGCGCAAGAACATTCAGCGACATCAAAATTCCACAAAACAGCAACAGCTTTTTCATATCTCTTTATATTTATGATTTACATCTACTTTGAGTGGCAAGATACTACCATAACCTCACTTTATCTTCCTTATTTTTAATAGATACATATTAAATATTAACCTGTCCTTTGAATTGGCTGCTTTATGCATTAATTTAGGTGAATTCTTGTTAATAAAGCTATGAAATATCTTAAAAACACAGGCATATTTCTCATCATGTTTTTAATCCTGCAGTCATGCAACCCAAACGAAACTGAAGAACCGGAACCGGAACCTATTGACACTACAAGTCCCCCTCCCACAGTAGTAAGGATAGACAAGGGAACCATTGAATCAGACGAGATAACCGAGGGTTCGGGAATTGAAGCAAGCACTAAGAACCCTGATGTATTCTGGACTTTTAACGATCATGGAGGTGAAAATAAGATCTATGCTTTCAGCTCTACAGGAAAAGACCTTGGCACATATACTCTGGCCGGGGCCAAAGACCAGGATTGGGAAGACATTGCCATTGGGCCGGGACCTGCTGAAGGCGAATATTACATTTATATCGGAGACTTTGGTGACAATGGACACAAAAGGGACGTCAAAACCATTTACCGTGTTCTGGAACCTGATGTTAGAACTTCACAACATGCACTTGACACAACGCTTAACAATGTCACAAGACATGATTTCTGGTATCCGTCGACCGCAAAATACAATGCAGAGGCACTCATGGTCGATCCTTTAACAAATGATATTTTTATTGTGACAAAGGACAATAACACAAAGGCATTTAAAATTAAAGATCCTGATGACTTCCACAAGTTATCCGAAATAAAGCCAAAAGAGGTGATAGATGCAGGAACTTTGTATTTTCAGAGCAAGGCAAATGCGGCAGACATATCTGACAATGGCAGCGAAATACTTATCAAAGATGATGATTATGTGTATTACTGGAAAAGGGATACCAGCAAAACTGTAGAAGCGATATTAAGCCAAAGCCCTAAGCTTTTGACTTACATCAAAGAACCCAACGGGGAAGGGATATGCTGGGCCCCTGATACTTCAGGGTATTATACTTTTAGCGAAGGTAAACATGCACACATCTATTTTTATCCCCGGCAGATTATCGATGATCAAAAATAAAAAAATTTAACCACATGAAATTGATAAACCTGAAAAATATCTTTGCAGTAACCCTGCTGTTTTCTGTTTGTTTAAACATTAATGCACAAAACGAACCCCGCCGGTCAACACGCCCGAATATCATATTTTTACTTACTGATGATCAACGCTGGGACGAGATAGGATATGCCGGAAATGAGATCATCCACACCCCCAACATGGATAAACTGGCACAGCACGGCATCTGGTTCAACAATGCTTTTGTTACCACACCTATCTGTGCTGCAAGCAGGGCAAGTATCATGACAAGTCTTTACGAAAGAAAACACCACTACACTTTCGAACAGCCACCAATACCAAAAGAGATTATTGCAAAAAGCTATTTTGCGCTGATAAAAGAAGCGGGATACTACACAGGATACTTTGGCAAGTGGGGAGTAAAATTTGAAGACAACATCGAAAAAGAGCTTTTTGATGTCTATCATCCATACAAAAGAGATTTTTATTTCCGTTTGACAGACGGGGCTACAAAACATATCCATTTGACAGACTTGATGGGAAAGAATGCAGTTGAGTTCATTGAAAATGCGCCTTCCGGGAAACCGTTTTGTCTGACAGTTAGCTACCATGCGCCACATGCTGAAGATAAATCACCTCAACAGTATATCTACCCCCTCGACATGGATACCCTTTACCGGGATGTAACGATCCCCGACCCCCCGCTAAACAGCAAATCCTATTTTGACCAGCAACCGGAATATGTAAGGGATGGATTCAACCGTGTTCGCTGGCAATGGCGGTTCAATACTCCCGAAAAATACCAGAAAATGGTAAAAGGTTATTACCGCATGATAAGTGGAATAGACAGGACCATAGGAAAGATATTAAATGAACTTGAGAAAAAAGGCCTCGCTGACAACACTATCATCATTTTAATGGGCGACAACGGTTATTTTCTCGGGGAAAGACAGCTGGCGGGAAAATGGCTAATGTATGATAATTCACTAAGGGTACCCATGATAATTTATGACCCGCGCACTAATGTTCACAGGGATGTTGATGATATGGCCCTTAACATCGACATCACCCCTACAATACTTGATTATGCAGGCGTGAAGATACCGGAGAGTTACCAGGGCTTAAGTCTTGCCGGATATACCACCAAAGGGCAAAGCCCGGCAAAGAACAGGGATGCATTCCTTTGTGAACACCTATGGGACTTCACTCCTATCCCGGCAAGTGAAGGGGTACGTACACGGGATTTCAAATACTTCAGATACAGAGAACACCCTGAACACGAAGAGTTGTATGACCTGAAAAAGGATCCGCTGGAGAAAAACAACCTGGCGGGAGATCGAAGATACCGGAAGAAACTGGAAGAGCTAAGGAACGAATGTGACAAATTGATTGAAAAGATAAAATAACAGACGTTAAATCCTCAAACAGGAAAATATGCCTGTACTGAGATTGACACCAAGGGTTTCGCTCAAAGCGAAGCCCTTGGTAATACAAATTAATTTTTAAAAGATTTAAACATAAAACACACACAGATGAAAAACATACTGAAAACCCTGATGTCTTTATTGCTGCTGTTACCACTGACAGCTATGTCGCAGTCACCCAAGCCGAACATAATTGTGATTGTGAGTGATGATGCCGGATATATGGATTTTGGCTGTTATGGGAACAAAACGGTAAAAACACCGAATATCGACAAACTGGCAGCAAGCGGTGTAAAGTTTACCAGTGGATATGTCAGCGCATCGGTATGCGGGCCGTCAAGGGCCGGACTGATGACAGGGAGGTATCAGCAGCGCTTCGGCTACGAAGTGAACAATGTGCCCCAGGCCATGGACCCGACAGTGGGGCTGCAAGGCGAAGATATGGGGCTGCCCCTTTCCCAGATGACCATGGGCGATTACATGAAAATAGCCGGGTATAAAAGTATGGCCATAGGCAAATGGCATCTCGGCATTGCCGACCGCTATCACCCGCTGGAAAGGGGATTTGACGAATTTTACGGCTTTCTCGGCGGGTCGAGGCATTATTTTCAGAATGACCGGGATTACAGCCGCAAGGATAACGCCATAAGAAGAAATCATATAAAACAGGCAGATTTCAATTATACCACAGACGGTTTTACCAATGCTGCCATCGATTTTATCGACAGGAACAAAAAAGATAAATTCTTTGTGTATCTCGCATACAATGCCATACATACCCCTCTTCAGGCAAAAGAGCAGGACATGGAGGATTATGCCTTTATTAAAGATAAAAAAGGACAAACCTTTGCCGGGATGATAAAGTCACTGGATGAAAACATAGGAAAACTAATGGGCTACCTTGATGAAAACAATTTAAGGGAAAACACATTGATTTTCTTTATCAACGACAATGGCGGCCCTTCCTATGTTACTCCGGCGAACAACGGAATACTCAGCGGTGTAAAAGGTACAAACTACGAAGGAGGGATAAGGGTGCCGTTCATGGTATCGTGGCCGGCAGTATTACCCAAAGGAAAAACATACTACTCACCTGTTATCTCGTTTGATATCCTCGCCACCATGCTGGCAGTTACCGGTGTAAAAGAGAGAAAAAGCACTCCCCTTGACGGAGTGAACATCCTTCCCTACATTACCGGAAAAGAGAAAGGCAGGCCTCACGAAACGCTGTGCTGGAGAGAAAACATCACAGCAGCAGTGCGGGATGGTGACTGGAAACTTATCCGCTTCCCCGACAAACCGGCCGAACTTTACAACCTGGCCCGGGATATAAGCGAAACGAACGACCTGGCTGCAAAAGAACCTGAAAAAGTAAAAGATCTCTATGGGAAACTCTGGAGCTGGGAACAGCAACTGGCTCGCCCTCTATGGTTTCTCCAGACCAAATACGACAGGCAGGTGATAGAAAAAGGAATAAAATATCATAAAACGAAAAAATAATAACTGAGCGGGATAAACATTGATCATGAAAAGAAACTATTTGACTTTCACGTTTTTGTTGGTTGTCACGGTACTTTCCGGAAGTTGTAGCAGTGACCGGAAAGATGACCGGCCAAACATATTGCTCATTCTTTCCGACCAGCAACACTGGCAGGCAATGGGCAACATGGATCCTTTTTTCGACACACCCAGTCTGGATGCATTTGCAAAAGAAAGCACCGTTTTTGAAAGCACCTTCTGCACAACACCCCAATGCTCACCAAGCCGGTCTTCTCTAATGACGGGATTCTATCCGGGTAAAACCAGGGTTTATGGTAACATGAAAAATGCCGGCGGCAATCCCCTTGACCGTCCAACCATAGCGCCAGAACTGCAAAAGGCAGGTTATTATACCGGCTATTTTGGCAAATGGCACCTGGGGAACAATGCTGTAGGTGTAAAAGGATGGGATGAAAAAGAGTTAAAAGCAGATGACAAACGATCAGTACCTCGCGCCGTACAGTTCCTGAAAGAAAGGGCCGGAACGGATAAGCCGTTTGCACTTTATGTGTCAATCGTCAACCCCCACGATATTTATCACTTTGCCGGCCATGTACCAAAAACAGATGTTGACGGCATTCCTTTACCCGTTTCCTGGTATAAAGAGACATTTGAAAACAAACCAAAAGTCCAGAAAGAGTTCATGACGGAAGATCAGGGGAAGATAATGCAGGATGCGCCTGAAAGTGAATGGAAAAGATACAGGGATTATTATCGCTCAAAAACCAAGCTATATGACGACAATGTGGGGGCCATACTCAAAGAACTAAAACGCCAGGGGCTCTGGGACAATACAATTGTCATAATTACTTCTGACCATGGCGATATGGACACAAACCACAAACTGATATTCAAAGGCCCTTTCATGTACGAACATCTTATGCGTATTCCTCTTATGATACATGTACCGAAAAGGTTTGGGGGAATACAGCCCAAACGCATTAAAGACACATTCGTGGTTAATGTTGACATTGTTCCCACCATTCGCGAACTGTGTAAGCTCCCGGCAAAAGAGTCTGACGGGACATCGCTTGTACCCCTGCTTACTGGGAAAGGTAAATACAACGAACCGGATTTTGTTGTTGGGCAATACTATGGCAAACAAAAATGGGTCAGCCCCATAAGAATGATCCGTACGCACCGGTACAAACTGAATAAATATATAGGGTACAGGAGTGAACTGTATGACCTGAAAAACGATCCGCATGAATTGAAAAACCTGGCCGACGACCCGGGTTATGCTAAAATATTGGAGGAGCTTTCCAATAAACTTGATGAATGGATCAGGAACAATGACGATCCTTTTTATTCACAGCAACCGACAAACAGATTGGGAGAACCATTGAAATAACAATCTGATAAATAATTTTTAAAATGAACAATTTATCGAAAAATAACATCTGCAAATTATTGGTGCTCTCATCAATTTTATTTCTTGTTTTAATCTCATGCCGGCAGCAGGATAAAAACCCGGACAGACCAAACATACTTCTCATCATGTCCGACAATCAGTCATGGAACCATGTGGGTTGCTACGGCGACCCGGTGGTGAAAACCCCCAACATCGACATGATAGCAAAAAAAGGAGTAAAGTTCACCCAGGCATACTGCGCCTCTCCATCCTGTTCCCCCGCACGGGCAGGAATGCTGACAGGCCAGGATATCTGGCGGCTGGAAGAGGGGGCAAACCTGCACGGTATACTGCCGAAGAAATTCCCCATTTACACCGACATGCTGGAAGATGCGGGTTACTTTGTAGGTTCATGGGGCAAAGGTTGGGGACCCGGTAATGTCAAGGCAAGCGGCAGGGAGTTCAATCCTGCAGGCAAGAAGTATGAATCCTTTTCCGAATTCCTAAAAGCAAACACTGAGAACAAGCCATGGACATTCTGGTTCAGCAGCCACAAACCGCACAGGCCATACAAGGTTGGGTCGGGCGTGGCTTCCGGTATGGACATCAATAAGGTAGTTGTGCCAAAATACCTGCCCGACACTGCAGTTGTGAGAAGCGACATGTGCGATTACTACTACGACATTGAAAGGTTTGACGACCAGGTAGGGGAACTGCTTTCAACACTGAAAAAGTCAGGACAGTGGGACAACACCATGATAGTGATTTGCAGCGACAACGGGTGGCAGATGCCCCGGGGACTTGCCAACCTGTACGACTTCGGCACAAGGGTGCCATTGGTAATCTCATGGAAAGGCCATATCCCCGAGAACAGGACAACAGGCGATTTTGCAAACCTGAACGACCTTGCACCAACATTCCTTGAAGTGGCAGGTATAAAGATCCCTGGGCAGATGACCGCCAAAAGTCTGACAAATATTTTATTCTCCAATAAAAACGGAACGATAGACAAAGAGAGGGATTTCATAGTCACTGCCCGGGAGCGGCATGCCCTATGCCGCAAGGACGGACTGGGATACCCCGGAAGGGCCATCAGGACAAAAGATTTCCTCTACATCAGAAATTTCAATCCTGAGCGCTGGCCGGCAGGCGACCCGCCGTTGTACGGCGATGTGGATGCACACATGCTGCATTACCCCTGCCCTACCAAGATGTTCATACTGGCCAACAAGGACAACCCAAAGATCCATCCCTATTTTGAACTTGGTTTTGGCAAACGACCTGCGGAAGAACTGTACGACATCAGGAAAGACCCGGATCAGATAAACAATGTGGCATACAAAAAAGAGTATCAAGACATCAAAAAGAAACTTTCAGACAAGCTGATGACTTACCTGAAAGAGACAGGCGACCCGAGGGTAACCGGAGGAAAGATCATCTGGGATACCATAAGATACTACGCTCCCGGAGATTTCAAACCGCACCCCAGCCCGGAAGCCATCAATATGCTGCACCTGAAAAAGGAGTATAACTATTTTCCGGGGGAATAAGGCAGCAGCCAGCCCCCTCCTAACCTCTCCCCAAGGGGGAGGAACACACTTACTTTCGGATTTCCTCACCCCCTATGATAAAGCATTCTTAAAGCCTTGTTTCTTTCCTTTCTTTTCTCCTCCCCCATTTCGGGGGAGGCCGGGAGGGGGCTCTTATTACTCCGCAGGCGCCGAAATCACCCCGAGGTATCTTCCCATCCAGTAAGGCAGCAGATAGATATCCCCAGCACTGTACTCTCGTGTTCCATTAGCTTTTCGGTCAATCTCAAACATGTTTGTGTTATGTTTGTACATTGGCCTTTCGTCAGGAGGCAGAACCTCTTTTGTTGTCTGCTCGCGGAAGTTTAGCGGTAAAAGCTCAATATCCTTACGATGGCTGTTGTTCACCGACCAGTCGATAAGGTCAAGAGGAAACTCACGAAGCCACCAGGCAGACTCATCAAGATCGAAAGTATCGGCTCCGGTCATGGCATAGCAGAAGTTCCAGAGCGCATCCTTCTCCGGACGCTCAATTTCCCAGTGGTCTCGTATTGCCTCTTTGAACTTCATCTTCAGTTCATCGGTAAAAGCATACGGATAAAGATCCCAGTAACTCAGGAAATACATCTCATCATCGGAATGGTTCCAACTGTCAGAAAGGTCCTTACTGTGCTCGTCGCCATCGGTCACCCTGCCAATTTCATCCAATGGGCGCATCAGGTTATCGAGATACCCATACTTGTCCATCAACTCGTATGCTTTCTTTTTGTATATCTCTTTTCCCGTAAAATGATATCCCGTTTGCAGGAAGGCAATTATATTTGATGAGTTGAGCTTACGGTCGCCTACACTAGTCGGGAAGTGGTTAACATAATCAGGGTTCCAGCGGCCCCACTTTGTCGGCTTGCCGTCCACGTCAACAAAATAAAAGTCATGGTCAACAAGGTGCTGTGTCATCTCGTCGATAAGTTTTATGGCACGTGCTTTCAGGTCCGGATCGTCCACCAGCTCTACGATCAGTGCAAAAGCAAAGTAGTGCCCGATAGCTTCATCACTGCTTGTAGTCCCTTTCCAGTCCCAAAGGCCGTCGCCTGCAGGATGCCAGCGGTCAACATCGGCTGTCTTGTAACCGGTACGCTCAAAAGAACGTGACGGGAAACCTTTCACTGGATTGATGTAGTGCTGACGCTCCATGGCATCGAACGACTGACGGATATTTTCCAGCGCTTCAGGTGACTTGGTAACAGCATAACGGAATATCTCGGCGCCAAGGTACATTGATGTCCAGAGCCCGTCGTTATCGGAATCGTACATTGTTCCCGAGCTAAGATCTCCGGGGATGTCCATTTTAAACTTAGCATTAAAGCCGTTTCGGTTGTGGCGTGCCAATACCTGGTCTTCGAAAATCATCGCCTTGTCGTAAAGTGTCATCATCTCAAAGCTGATGGTTGCAAGCCCTTTTGATGTAAGTATCAAAACAGAGTTATCCCTGCCTTTTGAGATAAATCTCACATTGTTGTCGGGAAGCCAGCGGCGCGATGCGTAGTAGTTGAACTTGCCGTCATTCCTGAGCATGAAAGCGCCGTTATCCGAACCAAACCACAACATGCCGTCAATCTCGGCAACTGAGGTCAGTTTTACACAGGGCAACTTTTGATCACTCTTTGTCACCTTCTCCAGCCCCTTGTCGTAGATGCTGTATCCGTTACTTGTGG